>NZ_JAUQTX010000438.1:0-2692 GCF_059803775.1 Azospirillum sp. UFLA03-27
GGCCTGCGCCACCGCCCCGACCGCCCCGCTGAACGCCGCCCTGCTCGCCAAGTACGACGGGTTGCGGGTGCCCCGCTACACCAGCTACCCGACGGCGCCGCACTTCACCGCCGCCGTGGGGGCGGAGCGCTACGCGGACTGGCTGGCGGAGCTGGACACGGCGGCCCACACAGGGTCGCTGTACCTGCACGTGCCCTTCTGCGCGAAGATGTGCTGGTACTGCGGTTGCCACACCAAGATCGTCGCCCGCTACGCTCCCATCGCCGAGTATCTCGGCCATCTCCGGCGCGAGATCGGCATGGTCGCCGACCGCATTACCGGACGGCTGCGGGTGCGGCACATCCATTTCGGCGGCGGCACCCCGACCATGATGGCGCCGGACGACTTCGAATCGCTGATCGCCCTGCTGCGCGAGCGCTACAACGTGACGCCGGACGCGGAGATCGCGGTGGAGATCGATCCGCGCACTCTGACCCGCGAGATGGCCGAGGCGCTGGGCCGCGCCGGTGTCAACCGCGCGTCGCTCGGCGTGCAGGACTTCGACGCCGCGGTGCAGGCCGCCATCAACCGCATCCAGCCGCAGGAACAGACCGAGCAGACGCTGGAGTGGCTGCGCGCCAACGGCATCCGCCACATCAACCTCGACCTGATGTACGGCCTGCCCAACCAGTCGGTGGAGAGCGTCGCGCGGTCCGCGGAGATCGCCCTGACCATGGCGCCGGACCGGCTGTCGGTCTTCGGCTACGCCCATGTGCCTTGGATGAAGACTCACCAGAAGAAGATCGACGAGTCGGCGCTGGCCGGCACGCTGGGCCGGTGGGAGCAGTTCGCGTCCATCGCCAGTGTGCTGACCGACGCCGGTTTCCAGCCCATCGGCCTCGACCACTTCGCCCGGCCTGACGATGAGCTGGCCGTGCAGCAGGCCGAGGGGCGGCTCAGCCGCAACTTCCAGGGCTACACGACCGACGACGCGGAGGTGCTTCTGGGCTTCGGCGCCTCCTCCATCGGGGCGCTGCCGCAGGGCTATGTGCAGAACGCCGTTCCCTTCGACCAGTACGCCCAGGCCGTCGAGGCCGGACGGTTCCCGACCGGCAAGGGGCTGACGCTGACCGCCGACGACCGGCTGCGCCGCGACCTGATCGTGCGGCTGATGTGCGACCTGTCGGTGGACGTCGGCGCGGTGGCCGAGGCCCATGGGCTGGCCGCCGGGACCTTCGACGCCGACCTTGAGGCCATGGCCGATCTGGTGGGCGACGGGGTCGCCGTGGTGGAGGGCCGCCGCGTCCATGTGCCGGAACCCGCCCGCCCGCTGATGCGCATCGTCGCCGCGCGCTTCGACACCTATCTGTCCACCGGCGCCGGGAAGCACAGCCGCGCGGTGTGAGCGTGATCCCCCTGTGATCGGCAGGAAAAAGGTGTGATCGGCAGGAAAAAGGACGCTTTTTCCTGCCTCTGGCCTTCCGCGTGCAAATCGGCGAAACTGGTGCCTGTTGAATTCTTTGCGGACGCGGCAAAGGAACAGGCTCCAGGGACGGGCACCGATGATCACGCTCTACACCTTCGCCTCGCCGAACGGGCAAAAGGCTTCGATCCTGCTGGAAGAGCTGGGTCTCACCTACAAGGTCCACAAGGTCGACCTCGTGGCCGGCGAAGGCCGTCAGCCCGACTATCTGGCGGTCAGCCCGATCGGCAAGATCCCCGCCGTCGTCGAGGATTTGCCCGGCGGCAGGAAGCGCCGCCTGTTCGGGTCGGGGGCCATCCTGCTGCACTATGCGGAGCGCACCGGCCGCCTGCTGCCTGAGGACGAGGACGAGCGGGCGGAGGCGATGAGCTGGCTGATGCTGGGCGTCAGCGACCTCGGCCCCTCGGGCTTGAGCAAGTTCCGCTTCGCGGTCATGGCGCCGGAGAAGATCCCCTACGCCATCGACTATTTCAAAGGCGAGCTGCAGCGCATTCACGCCGCGATGGAGGAGCGTCTGGGCGGGTCGGACTATCTGGCCGGCGCCACCTACTCCATCGCCGACATCGCCTGCTTCCCCTTCGTGGCAGTGGCCGCCAAGGCGGAAGGCAACGTGCTGGACCGCTACCCCAACCTGAAGCGCTGGCACGACGCGGTCGCCGAACGCCCGGCGGTCAAGCGCGGCATGGCGGTGCCGGAGTGAGCCGCTGCATGAACCGCCCGACCGCCGGCTTGCTTGCCCTCGCCGTGACGCTTCCCCTTCTCGGCGCCTGCCAGACCGCCCCGGACGGGACGGAGCCGCAGGCCCTGCTCCCCGCCGACGCCGATCCCGGCACCTATTGGCAGGGCGATCGCAGCCAGGCTTACGAGCGCGCTTATGTGGTCGCCCGCAACCCGCAGGAATGGAACGATCTCTGGGCCCGCGTCGGCGAGGCCGCGCCGGGGCCCCTGCCCGGCGACCGCATGGCCGCGGCGGTCTTCCTCGGCCCGCGCGACACCGGCGGCTACGGCGTGTCCATCGTCAGCGCGCGGGCGGCGGGCGGCGATGTGGTCGTCGGCTACCGCGAGCGGGTTCCGGGTCCGGCCCAGGCGGTGGCGCAGATGCAGACGTCGCCTTATGCGGTGCGGTTGATCCCGATGGCGGCTGGGGCGGCGAAGTTTCAAAGGGAGAAGTGAGGGGCCGGTTGCGTATCTGTCTCTTATACACATCTGACGCTGCCGACGATTATACGC
>NZ_JAUQTX010000439.1:0-2712 GCF_059803775.1 Azospirillum sp. UFLA03-27
CAGAAGACGGCATACGCGATAGCTGTTATAGTCTCGTGGGCTCGGAGATGTGTATAAGAGACAGGATGGTGGTTGGGGGCGGGGGCTACAATCCTTGGTCCGTCGGGCGCTGCTGGGCAGGGATCTGGGCGGTGCTGAACGGCATCGACCCGGTGGTGCCGCCGACACCGCAGGCGGAGGACGTGCTGCGGGCGCTGACGTGGTCGCGCGCCGCCGGGCGCAACCCGCCGGAGCATTGGTTCACCACGCTCGCCGACGCGCCGCGTCCCGGCCCACTGCGCGACGAGGTGCGTCGCGTTGCCGCTGCGGCAATCACGAAGATGGTCCGTACTGGATAATCTTTGGAAAGTTTTTCATTCACGTATGTCACGCAGTTGACGTATCGGGACGAATCGGACAGCCTGATTCGCGCGACTCGCGCTGTCCGCTGGCCAATTCGATGATTCACGCCATACCGGGAGCCGGATAGGGAGAGGGGCAGGCCGCCGATGTCCAACACCACCTTGCTCCTGCTGACCATCGCCGCGATGATGCTGGCCGCGGTGCCGGTCGCCATGATGCTGAAGCGTTTCCTGCCCGACTTTCTTCATCGCTCCGCAGGCATCGACCAGCTTGAGAACCGCATCTACGTCCTGCATTCGGAGATTCACGAGCTTCAGGACCGGGTGAACGGCAAGGTGCAGCGGCGCAACCACGCGTCCGCCGAGGAGCACCGCGCCGAAACCGAAAACCGCAAGATGGAGCGGGCGATCGCGGAAATCGCCCTTCAGCCGCCCGTGTTCGTGCACGAGGTGGGCGACCCCCAGGCCGGCCTGTCGAAATTCCTGGTGAACGTTGCCCAGGAAAAAGCCTCCTCCGGCGGTGACAAGTCCCAGGTCAACCCGATCTGGCGCTGTGCCAACGTGGCGGAGGTTTGGGCGTCCAACGCGGAGGAGGCCAAGCAACTCGTCGAGGTGGCGTTTCCCTTCAAGATGGGCTTCACCAAGGCGTTCCAGAAGACGCAGGGCCGCCTCAACCCCGCCCGCATCAAGGCACCCGCGTCATGATGATCAACTTCCTCATCATTCTCGGGATCATCGCCATTGGGGCATGGCTGGGGAATGTGCTGCTCGCGGTCGATGCTCAGGTGGCGCAGAGCCGCAGCCGGATGCGCGCCGCCAAGGATTCCATCGGCAAGCTGGAAGCGACGATCCGCCGGCTCCAGCGCGAGGAGGAGAGCCTCGTCAAGGAGATCGACGAGTGCATGGCCGACACCGTCGAGGCTCGGCGCAAGCAGTCTGACATCCAGCGACGCCTGTCCGAGGCGCAGACCAAGCAGCGGCCCCAACTCCTGATCCTGACCGACCGCCGGAATCCGAACGACAAGGAATGGCTGGTGACCGTCGTCAACACACAGATCGGCGAGATCGACGCCCTGCACCCTCTGGCCGTCGAATGGGCGCGCGGACGCGACTATCTCGTCTGGGCCGAGAGCGACCGGGAAGCCGGGGAGCGCGCCATCCGCCGCTTCAGCGCCCGCCCCGGCTACCAGATCAAGCAGGTCAAGCCCTTGACCAAGGACATCTACACCACCGCCACCGACCGGACGGCGGCGTAGCGCTGTCGAAGAGGCCGCTGGACAGCCGCACATCGCGGCGGCATCGTCCAAGCTCTGAACGTCAAGGAATGGGTTGGTCGCGATGATCGGACGGGCTGTGCGTGGCCTTGTGGGCGGGCTTCTGATGGGGGCTGCGATTCTGCTGTCTGCCTTGCCGGCGGCGGCGTTGGAGAGCTTCGCGCGCTCCTCCCTGACCGTCGAGACGGCGGGCGGCGGCAAGTACCGCTTCGACGTGGAACTGGCGGAAACCCCGGCGCAGCAGGCGCAGGGGCTGATGTTCCGCGAGAAGATGGCCGCCGACTCCGGCATGCTGTTCATCTACGACCGCCCGCAGCCGGCCAGCTTCTGGATGAAGAACACCCTGATCCCGCTCGACATGATCTTCATCGGCACGGACGGCCGGATCGTGAACATCCATGCCAACGCCGTCCCGCAATCGCTGGACGCGGTGAACTCCGCCGGTCCGGTGAAGGGCATTCTGGAGATCAACGGCGGCATGAGCGCGCGTCTGGGGATCCGTCCGGGCGACCGGGTGGCGCACGCGGCGTTCGGCACCGCGAAGTGACGGCGCCGCGGCGCTAACGAGCCTCATCGGGCAACCCGAAGGCGGTCAGGACGAGCCGGGCGGCCTCCTCAGGGGGCGTGGCGGCGCCGCCCACCACGATGCAGGCGCGCGGGTGCAGCCACATCCGCAAGGCGCGCCGCACCCCACCGACGGACGGCGGCTGTTCCTCCAGCACCGCCGCGGGCGTGCCCTGCCGCGCCAGCCGGACGGCGCCAAGGGCGACGAGTCCGGCGTCCCCTCCCACCCCGATCAGGCCGGCCGGCCGCCGTTCCGCGACGATCCGCGCGAGCGCGAGGACGGAAGTGCCGGTGTGGCGCTTGGCGAGGTCGATCTGGCCTATGCCCGGGTGCAGCGCCGCCCGCAACAATCCTCCCCCCATCGGGGCCATGACGTCGAGCCCATATCCCCGCCGCCGCAGGGCATCGGCCAGAGCCACAGCGGCGCGTCCGGCCGGGGTGTCGTCCAGCCCGGACACGAAGACGGCGAGACGGGGCGCTGTCTCTTATACACATCTGACGCTGCCGACGATTATACGCGAGTGTAGATCTCG
>NZ_JAUQTX010000043.1:0-34322 GCF_059803775.1 Azospirillum sp. UFLA03-27
GTTATAGTCTCGTGGGCTCGGAGATGTGTATAAGAGACAGAGACGGTGGATTACGAGGCGTTCCTGAAGCTGCTGACCGCGCAGCTGCGCAATCAGGACCCGCTGTCACCCATGGACGCCACACAGTTCATGACGCAGCTCGCCCAGCTCTCCACCGTGGAGCAGGGCGTGCGGACGAACGAGACGCTGGGGCAGGTTCTGGACACGCTGAAGAACAGCGGCATGCGGCTGGACATGGCCTATCTGGGCCGCAAGGTGGAGGCCGCGTCGGACCGCATCAGCCTGTCGGAGGGCAAGGCGGAAATGGCCTATGCCATCGATGGGGCTGCCGCATCGGTGAAGATCGAGGTGGTGAACGACGCCGGGCAGGTGATCTACAGCGCCCCGGGCAGCCCGAAGACGGGCCGGCAGACCTTCACCTGGGACGGCAAGCGCAGCGACGGCGCCACCGCCGCGGACGGCACCTACCTCGTGCGCGTGACGGCGAAGGACAAGGCCGGCACGTCGCTGACCACCGCCACCGTGACGACCGACACGGTGAAGGAGGTGCGCAGCGTCGACGGCGAGACGCAGTTCGTCCTGAAGGGCGGCGCCACGGTGAAGGGCACGGACATCCTGTCCGCGTCCTGACGGTTTCACCGGATTGATCCGATGGTGGAAACGGCGTGCGGGCCGGCGGGGGAGAACTGTTTCCCCGCCGGCCCGCGGCCTTTTTAGGAGAACCAGGAGTCGGTGACGCCGGTCAGGCCGACCACGGTGACGGTGCTCTTGTCGGACAGGGTGAAGACGGTGTTCTTGCCGACGGTATGGGCGCTCGCCTTGATGTCCGCGATGCTGATGCCGGCGATCGCGAAGCCGAGGATGTCCTCGTCCGGGTTGAACTCGAACACATAGTCGTTCCCGCCGCCGAGCGTGAAGGCGAAGATGTCCTTCCCCGCACCGCCGATCAGCCAGTCGTCACCGCCGAAGCCCCAGAGCACGTCGTCACCGGCACCGCCGAACAGCGTGTCGTTGCCGTCCTCGCCGACCAGGGCGTCGTTGCCCTCGCCGCCGTCGATCAGGTCGTCGCCGGCACCGCCGCCGATCAGGTCGGCCCCGGCACCGCCGAGGATGGAGTCCTTGCCGTCCCCGCCCACGATGGTGTCGTTGCCCGCGTCGCCGGTCAGCAGGTCGTCGCCGTTCATGCCGAACAGCACGTCATTGCCCTCGCCGCCGATGGCGGTGTCGTTGCCGTCCTCGCCCATCAGCCAGTCGTTGCCGGCGTCGCCGCTGAGCAGGTCGTTGCCGTTGCCGCCGCCCACCACGTCGTCGTCGCCGCCGCCCATCACGGTGTCGTCGTCGTCGCCGCCGTGCAGGGTGTCGTTGCCCGCGTCGCCGGCCAGCAGGTCGCGCCCGGTGGTGCTGACCACCACGTCGTTGCCACCGCCGCCGCGGGTGGTGTCGTCCCCCGGACCGAGGTTGATGGTCTGGGCGCTGTCGTCGCCGATGGTCAGGCTGCTGCCCTCCCCGCCGGTGAATGTGCCCTGGCCGACCAGCACCGCGAAGTCCACCCGATTGAGAACGACCGAACCGCCGGCGTTGCTGCCCATGTTGATGATGAGCGCCTCGCGCGGGGCCTCAAAGTCCGCACTGCCGGTGATGGTGACCGGTCCCGAACCCGTCGGGGTCAAAGTGCGCAGCGTCATCGCACCGCCGCCGCCGGCGAAGGCCGCCACCTCGTTCCGGATCGCCGTGGTCTGGCTGTCCGGCAGGAGGGCGGCGAGCATGCCGGCGAAGACACCGGCCATCTGGCCGCTCTGTACCGTGGATTGCGGACCGTAGGCGGTGAGGCTCCCGCCCGCCGACACGTTCGCCTGGAGGAGCGTGCCGCTCAGCCAGCCCTGCATCAGCGAAATGGTCACGCCATCCCGGCTGCCGGCCGGCACAGGCTGGGCAAGGCCCGTCTGGACGAAGGGAACGTCGATGCCCGCAGGGGCACTGCCGCTTCGGGTCTGAACGACGACGCCGTTCACCGTCTCATCGCCCACGGGCTTGGTACCGCTGTTGAGGCTGATGACCCCCACATCGTCGTTGCGGATGGTGCCGGTCGCCGTGGCCGTCCCGATCGTGCCGCCGCTGGCGTTCGACAGCGTGACCGTCAAGGTCTCGTCGGCCTCGACCTCCCGATCGCCCTGGACGTTGACGGTGATCCGGGCGGTCTGCTCGCCCGCCGCGAAGGTGACCGTACCCTGCGGCAGGGCGTTCCCGGCAAAGTCAGCGGCGTTGACCGCGGAGGCACCGCTGCCCGCCACCGCGTAGGACGCGGTGGTGGAGCCGGACGTGTCGCCCGTGCGGGTGACCACGAAGGTCAAGGCCGTCGTGCCGTCATTGCCCTCTGCGGCGCTGCCGGTTTCCGTCGCGATGGACAGCGATGGCGGCGGCGGAGCGCCGTTCTTGATGACGCCCGTCGCCACCGCGGTGCCGAGGGTGGCGCCGTTCGGGTTGGAGAGCGTGACCGTAAAGGTCTCGTCCGCTTCGTTCAGGGCGTCCGTCGCGATGGCGATTTCCACCGTCTTCGTCGTCTCACCGGCCGCGAGGCTGATGACACCCGTCGGGAAGGCGTTGCCCAGGAAATCCGCTGCGGACGCCGGGCTCGGCCCGCTGCCGGCCACCGTGTAGGTGACGCTGACCGGGTCGAGCGCGTTGTCGCTGCGGGTGATGGTGAAGGTCGCCTTGGCGTTCGTCCCTTCCTGCACGATGGCCGACGCCGCCGCGATGTCCAGACGGGGAGTCAGCGCGCCGTCGTCGTTCTCGATCGTCACCGTCGCCCGCGGCGCCGCGATCACCGCCTGGGTAGGGGCACCGGACTGTTGAGACAGGGTGACGGCGAAGGTCTCGTCGGCCTCCGCCACCGCGTCGCCGGCCACCGCGACGGTGATCGTCGCGGAGGTCTGGCCGGCGGCCAGCGTCACCGTCCCGCTGGGAAGCTGCCCGCCGAAGTCCAAGGCGTCCGTCGCCCACGTGCCGAAGCCCGTCACCGCGAAGTCGAGCACCAGATCGGCGCTGGAGTCGCCCGTCCGGTAGACGTCGAAGACGACGTTCGTGCTGCCGCTGTTGCGCTCCGTCACCGTGGCGGTGCGGGCCGCGATGGTGATCACCGGGGCGGCGGCGGGCGTGTTCGACGTGGAGGACTGCTGCGTCGGAGCGTTGGTCTGCGTGGCGCCCTTCAGGAAGCTGGCGTCGCCGGTCAGCGCCACGTCGAGCAGGGCCGCCTGTCGCAGCGCCGGATCGGTGATGCCGGCGGCGTCCAGCAGAGCCTCCGCCCGCTCGCGCAGCGCCGCCGGCAGCGAGTCGACCGACAGCACCTGCCGCGGGAAGCTGCGGTCGGTGTAGGTCGCCGTCGTCTCGCCCTGGCCATAATCAAACAGCGAGGTCTGCTGCGACACCCGCCAACCGTCAGCGTAGCTGCCGTACAGGACCGCATAGTCGATGGGCTGCGACAGCACCGTGCCGTCGGCCAGCGCCAGATCGTTGGAGGCGTCACCGTCGAGATTGCCCATCAGGCCCTCGATCGACCCCGCCGCACGGCTCGGCGACAGATAGAGCTGAAGGTCGACGCGGTCGGCCTCGACCGTGACGATGAGCTGCTCCTGGTTCGAATAGACGATGGTGTAGACGTTGCCGGAGCGGAAGATGTGCCCGTCACCGACGGCGAGCGAGCCGGTGGAGTCCGGGATGTCGGTCGCCACCCCGTCGATGCGCAGCGGATGGGCGGAGTCCTTCGCGTTGATGGACACCCGGACCGACCCGATCTTCGTCGCCACCGCCGTGTTGATCGACACCGCGTCGCCCAGCGCCGCGGTGCGGAGCTGAACGATCCGCTCGTCGCCCGACTTGGCATTGACGTAGGTGAACTCGCCGACCGCCTGGAAGCTGTAATAGAAGCCGTCGAAGGTCACCAGATGCGGGTCGCCCCAGTTGGCGCCCGGACGGAAGCCCGGCGGCAGCGGCGGCGCCTGGTTGTCGTCGTTCAGGACGGTGCCGGTTGCCTGACGGTTGCCCAGCTTGATGTTCGACCCGTCCGCCGGGGTGGTCAAAGTCACCGCGAAGGTCTCGTTCGCCTCCGCCACGGTGTCGCCCAGCACGTCCACCGAGATGGTCTTGCTGGTCTCGCCCGCCGCGAAGGTGACCGTGCCGTCATAGGGCAGGAAGCCGCCCGCCAAATCCCCGGCGCCGACCGGGTTGCTGCCCGTGCCGGCCACCGTGTAGCCGACCGACACCGCGCCGGTCGTGTCGCCGGAGCGGGTGACCGTGAAGGTGAAGCGGGTGGTTCCGCTGTTGCCTTCCGCCTTGGACAGCTGGCCCGGTTCGATGGCGACGACCGCCGGCAGGACGTTCGACGCCGTGCCGCCGGTCATCTCGAAGCGCCACAGGCCGTTCACGCCCGTGTTGCCCGCCGTGGTGTCGAGGGCGAGCATCCCCGCCTCGCTGCCCGACTGCGGCAGGATGAACAGGCCCGCCGTGTCGCCATTGCCGGCCGTGTAACCGGCCCGCGCGACCGTGTTTCCAGCGGTCTGCGCCCAGTTGACGGACTCGTAGCGGAACTCCGCGTCGAAGTCCCCGTCCTTGCGCCCGGTGGCGCCGGCGGCGTTGGTCAGGACGAGCTGGAAGGCGTTGCGCCCCCCGTCCGTGCCGCCGTTGGCCGCCACGTCGTCCCAGGTGATGACGATGGTCCCGGTGACCGGGTCGAGGTCGTAATAGACGCGGTTGGTGCCCTGCGAGTTGCCCCCCGGAGTCGCCGCGCCGGTGCCGCCCCGCGTGTCCACGTCAGCCAGGAAGGGCGCGATCATCGCCGGGGCCGTCGCCGACAGCGCGCCGGCCGACGGACCGGCGGACAGCGGCGCGTCGAAGGAGATGCTGCCGTTCGTGTTGATGTAGAAGCCGGTGTAGACCTTGCCGAAGACGTTGATGCCGTCGGCGAAGACCGACCGGATGTCGATGAAGGCGCTTGACCCGTCGTTGCTGCGGTCCAGCTCGTTCTCGCCGAAGCCGGCGGTGCCGCCCAGGCCGCTGATCAGCCGCGCCCCGATGGCGGAGGCCGGCGTCAGGTCGACCGTCTGGTCGGTGAAGCGCAGCTCCTCCACCGCGGTGATGCGGGCGACACCGTCCGTCTTGGTGCCGCGGGCGTGGGTGACGGTGATCGTCCCGCCGTTGTTGACGATGTCGTAGTTTGCCTTCGCGTCGGTGAAGACCACCGCGTCGAGTCCGGCGCCGCCGTTGATGTCGTCGGTGCCGCCGCTGGCTTGGAACAGGTCGTTGCCGTCGCCACCGTTCAGCGTGTCGTCGCCGGCCCCGCCATTCAGCGTGTCGTCGCCGGCGTCGCCGGACAGCAGGTCGTTGCCCAGACCGCCGGACAGGCTGTCGTTGCCCAGACCGCCGGACAGGCTGTCGTTGCCGCCGTTGCCGGACAGCCGGTCATCACCGGCCTGGCCCATCAGCCGGTCCGGCGTGTCGCCACCGGTCAGCGTGTCGGCGTCGGCGGTGCCGGTCAGGTCGAGGCCGTTGGCCCGAACGAGAACGCCGCCGCTGCCCTCGACCTCCTGCAGTTCGTGGAAACCGGCCAGCGTCAGGGTGGCGTCCACGACGCCGTCGCCGTTCGTGTCGAACAGCAGCTGGGTGGTGGCGCCACCGGAGGTGACGAAGCGGAAACCGACCTGAGCGCCGCCCGGCTGGGCCACGGTGCCGGTGAAGGGACCGCTGCCGACGAAGGTGAAGGGAATACCGGACAGGTCGATGCGGTCGCCCGCCGCGAAGTCCGTGATGCGGTCGCCGTTCGCCTCCGCCACGCTGGCGTAGCGGAAGGTGTCGTTGCCCTCACCGCCGCTCAGCACGTCCTCGCCGGCCCCGCCGGCCAGCGTGTCGTCACCGGCACCGCCATAGAGGAAGTCGGCACCGCCGAGGCCATCGAGACGATCGTCGCCGGCCCCGCCGGTCAACGTGTCGGACGCCGCGCCGCCGGTCAGCGTGTCCGCGCCGTCACCGCCGGTGGCGGAGATGGCGGTCACGCGGACCAGAACGCCGCTGTTCGACGGATCGGCTGCCAGCGCGTGGGTGCCGGCCAGATGGATGACGCGGTCCGCCACCCCGTCGCCGTCGATGTCGAACTGGAGATCGGTGGTCGCGAAGGCGCCCGTGCCGGAGTTGACGTAGTTCACCGCCACGCCGCTGCTGAAACGCTGGGAGAGCGGCGTGGTGCCGAGGAAGCTGGCCGACAGGCCGGAAATATCGATGCGGTCGCCTGTGGCGAAGTCGGTGATCAGGTCGCCGTCGATGTCGGTGGCGCGGGCGAAGACGAAGGTGTCGTTGCCGGCGCTGCCAGTCAGCTCGTCACGGCCTTCCGATCCCACCAGCGTGTCGTCGCCGTCGCCGCCCTGCAGCGTGTCCGCGCCGGCTCCGCCGATCAGGCTGTCGTTGCCGGACTCGCCCGACAGGCCATCGTTGCCGTCGCCGCCGATCAGCGTGTCGTTGCCGTCGCCGCCATACAACAGGTCGTCACCGCCAAGCCCTTCCAGCCGGTCGTCACCGCCCCAACCGGCCAAGCGGTCCGCGCCCTCGCCGCCGGTCAGCGTCTCCGCCCCGTCGGTGCCGCTCAGGATCTTGTTGGACACGCGGACCAGGATGCCCGCCCCGTCTTCCCGCAGCACGTGCACGCCGGCCAGATCGATCACGGAGTCCGCGATGCCGTCGCCGTTGCCGTCGATCTCCACGCGGGTGCGCTGCTGGCCTTCCCCGGCAGCCGCGAAGCGGATCTGGGCCGGGCCGAGGTTGACGGTGGAACCGGTGAAGGCACCGCCGCCGATGAAGACGGCGCCCAGCGCCGACAGGTCGAGACGGTCGCCGTCCGCGAAGTCGGTGATGCGGTCACCCGCCGCGTCGCCCACGGTCAGCACGCGGAAGGTGTCGTTGCCGGCACCGCCGGCCAGCGTATCGGCCCCGTCACCGCCGAGCAGCGTGTCATCGCCGTCGCCGCCGTCAAGCCGGTCGCGACCCGCTCCACCGGTCAGGCTGTCGTTGCCTTCCCAAGCAGTCAGCGTGTCGTCACCGGCCCCGCCGGTCAGGCTGTCAGGACCGTCGGTGCCCCCGATGCGCTGGCCGGTGGCACGGAACAGGATGCCAGACGCCTGCGGATCGACCTCGAGGACATGTTCCCCGGTGATCTCGATGCTGCGGTCGGTCTGCCCGTCGCCGTTCAGGTCGATCTCGAGCAGCGTGTTCCGGAAGCCCGGCTCGCCCACCGCCGACACACGGATCTGCGCGCTCCCCGTGCCGCTGAAGGCGGAGGTGCCGATGAAGGCGGCGTTCAACGCCGACAGGTCGATGCGGTCCCCGTCCGCGAAGTCGGTGATGCGGTCGCCCGCGATGTCGTCCGCGGCGAAGACGAAGGTGTCGTTGCCGGCCCCGCCGGTCAGGCGGTCGGTGCCCGCACCGCCGACCAGCGTATCGTCACCGGCATCGCCGGACAGCGTGTCGTTGCCGACACCGCCAGTAAGGCTGTCGTTGCCGCCGCCGCCGGACAGGCTGTCGCGCCCGGCGCCGCCCTCCATCGTCTCGCCCGCGTCGGTCCCGGTGAGGACGAGATCGTCCACGCGGACCAGGATGGCGGGGTCATTGGGCGTCGCGATCAGCGTGTGCGTGCCGGACAGTATGATCATCCGCTCGCCGATGCCATCGCCGTTCATGTCGAAGACGAGCCGGGTCTCGGCCAGCGGGCCGCTGCCGACGATCACGGCGTTGACCTGGGCCGGGCCGGGCTGAGCGACGCTGCCGGTGAAGGCGGCGGTGCCGATGAAGGTGACGTTCACGTCGCGCAGGTCGATGCGGTCGTTGGGTCCGAAATCGGTGATGCGGTCGCCGTCGATGTGGCCGGCCCGGTTGAAGCGGAAGCTGTCCCGCCCGGCTCCGCCGGTCATCAGGTCGCCGCCCGGGCCACCGTTCAGCGTGTCGTTGCCGTCGCCGCCCTCCAGCGTGTCTATGCCGTCGCCGCCGATCAGCGTGTCGTTGCCGGCCCCGCCGATGATCAGGTCGTTGCCGTAATCGCCGCTCAGCGTGTCGTTGCCGTCATCGCCGATCAGCGTGTCCGGACCGGAGGCGCCGGTCAGGCTGTCGTTGCCGGGCGTCCCCATCAGGGACTTGCCGTATTCGGTGATGAGGACGCCCGGCGCCCCCGCCATCTCGACCAGAGGGACCACACCGTTGAGCCACATGCCGACGTCGGCCACGCCGTCGCCGTTGGAGTCGAGAACAACGGTCGTGGTGTCCGCGCTGTAGTAGACGCGCAGTTCGGCGCGGCCCGGATTGGACACGCTGCCGGTGAACGCCCCCTCCCCGAGGAAATGCGCGTTCAGCGCCGACAGGTCGAGGCGGTCGCCGGGGCCGAAATCGAGGATGCGGTCGTAATTCATCTCCGACGCCGAACCGAAGACGAAGCGGTCGTTGCCGGTGCCGCCTTCCAGTATGTCGGCCCCATCGCCACCGGTCAGCACGTCGTCGCCGGTGCCGCCTTCCAGCGTGTCGGCCCCATCGCCGCCGATCAGCGCGTCGTCGCCGGTGCCGCCCTGAAGCAGGTCGTTGCTGCGCAGGCCCTCCAGCGTATCGTTGCCAGCACCACCCGACAGCGTGTCGCGGCTGGGACCGCCCGTCAGGCTGTCGTTGCCGTCGGTGCCGGTCACCGCCTGGGTCGGAATACGGACAAGCACGCCCGGCGCCTGCGGATCGACCTTGAGATCATGCTCGCCGGCGATCGTGAGGAAGGTGTTGAGCCAACCGAAGCCACTGCTGGACACCTCGATCCGGGTCACGCCGCCGGAAATGACCGAGCGCACCTGGACCGGACCGCCGCCGTTGGGATAGAGGGTGAAATCCGCCGAGCCGATGTAAACCGGATTCAGCGCCGACAGATCGATGCGGTCGCCATCCGCGAAATCGGCGATGCGGTCGCCGTAAATGTCGTTGGCGCTGGTGAAGCGGAAGGTGTCGTTGCCCTCGCCGCCGAAGAGTTGGTCGGACCCGGACCCGCCGTCCAGCGTGTCGTCGCCCGCTCCGCCGCGCAGCAGGTCCACCCCCGCCCCGCCGAGAAGCAGGTCGTTTCCGGTGCCCCCGTCCAGGCTGTCGGCACCGCCCAGGCCGGACAGCGTGTCGTCGCCGGCACCGCCGGACAGCGTGTCGCTGCCCGCTCCACCTTCCAACGTGTCGTTGCCGCCGGTCCCGGTCCGGACCGTTTCCGGCGCCCGGACCAGCACGCCCGGCGTGCCCGGATCGACGATCAGGGCGTGCGAGCCCGACAGGATGATCCGGCCGTCGACGGTACCGTCACCGGTCAGGTCGAAGTCGAGCTGCGTGTCGTCGCCCGACATGGTCAGGCGGACCTGCGGCGCTCCCTTCTGCTGGAAGGTGCCGGTGAAGGGCTGTTCGCCGATGTAGGTGACGTTCAGGGCGGACAGGTCGATGCGGTCGCCGGGGGAGAAGTCGGCGATGCGGTCGCCGGCAAGCTGACTGGCCTCGGTGAAGCGGAAGGTGTCGTTGCCCTCGCCGCCGATCAGCAGATCGGCACCGTCGCCGCCGACCAGCGTATCGTCGCCGGCCCCGCCGTCCAGCACATCGCCACTGCCCAGGCCGTTCAGCAGGTCGTTGCCGCCGCCGCCCCACAGGCTGTCGAAGCCCGGACCGCCGGTCAGCGTGTCCGCCCCTTCGGTCCCGACGAGGGAGCGGTCGGCAACCCGCACCAGCACGCCCGGCGTGTTCGCAAGCTCCTCCAGCGCGTGGGCACCGGTCAGAATGATCCAGTGGTCGGCGACGCCGTCGCCGTTGCTGTCGAACTCCAGCGCCGTGCTGCCGACGTCCGTGCGGTAGCGCACCTGCGCCGGGCCATAGTTGGGATAGCTGCCGGTGAAGGCCCGTTCGCCGATGAACTGGACGTCCATCTCGGACAGGTCTATGCGGTCGCCCGGACCGAAGTCGGTGATGACGTCGCTGCCGACGTCGCCGATCCCATCGAACCGGAAGTCGTCGTTGCCTGCCCCGCCGGTCAGCATGTCACGCCCGGTACCACCGTCCAGCGTGTCGTCGCCGTCGCCGCCGTTCAGGCTGTCGGCGCCGCCCATGCCGCGCAGCAGGTCGTTGCCCGCCCCGCCGTTGATGGTGTCGAGCCCGGCGCCGCCGTTCAGTTCGTCATCGCCCGCCGTGCCGGTCTTCGTCTGGTCGGGCACGCGAACCAGGATGCCGGGCGCGTTCGCCAGTTCCTCCAGGGCATGGATGCCGGTCAGGGTGACGGTGCGGTCGGACAGGCCGTCGCCGTTGCTGTCGATCTCCAGCAGCGTGCCGTTGCTGAGATCCGTGCGGAGGCGGACCGCCGCGGTGCCGTTCCCCGGGAAGCCGTTCTCACCCACGAAGACAGCGTTCAGTGCCGACAGATCGATGCGGTCGCCCTGCGCGAAATCGCTGATGTAGGTGCCGGAATAGACGGAATAGCTGAAAGCGGTTCCGGCCGGTGCCGCGGCGATGCGGAAGGTGTCGTTGCCGGCGCCGCCGGACAGCGTGTCGAAGCCGATGCCGTCTTCCAGAAGGTCGTCGCCGGCGCCGCCGGACAGGCTGTCGTTGCCGGCGAAGCCACGCAGCGTGTCGTTGCCGCCCCCGCCGGACAGCGTATCGCGGCCCGCCGCACCGTCCAGGACGTCGTCGCCAACCGTGCCGGTCAGCGTCCGGTCGGGCACGCGAACCAGGATGCCAGGCGCGTTCGCCAGTTCCTCGAGCGCCGCCCCATTGGGCAACTGGATGTTGCGGTCGACGCTGCCGTCGCCGTTGGCGTCGATCTCCAGCGTGGCGCTGCTGCTGTCCTGGCGCAGGCGCACCTGCGCCGGCCCCTTGTTGCTGTAACTGCCGGTGAAGGCGCCGTTGCCGATGTAGGTGGCGTTCAGACCGGTCAGATCGATGCGGTCGCCCACCGCGAAGTCGGTGATGACATCATAGCTGTAGGTGGTGAAGCCGTTGCTCACCGGCCCCGCGGCGAAGCGGAAGGTGTCTGTGCCGTTGCCGCCGGTCAGCGTGTCGTTGCCCTCGCCACCCTCCAGCGTGTCGTCGCCGTCGCCGCCGGACAGGCTGTCGTTGCCGGACAGACCCTGCAGCAGATCGTTGCCGGCGCCACCGCTGATGGTGTCCATGCCGGCACCGCCGGTCAGGATATCGGCATCCGCCGTGCCGGTCAGGGTCTGGTCGGGAACACGCTCCAGCACGCCGGGCGAACCGGCCACATCCCGCAGCGCGTGCTGACCGGTCAGGGAAATGCTGCGGTCGGAATAGCCGTCGCCGTTGCTGTCGATCTCCAGGACAGTGGTGCCGTAGTCCTGGCGGACCCGCACCTGCGCAGGTCCGTTGCCCATGCTGGTGCCGGTGAAGTTGCCTTCGCCGATGAAGACAGCATCCAACCCCATCAGGTCGATGCGGTCGCCGTTCGCGAAGTCGGTGATGATGTCCCCGCCGGCGTCGGTCGGGTTGGAGAAGCGGAAGATATCGTTGCCCGCCCCACCCGTCAGGCTGTCGCCGCCGGGCCCGCCGTCCAGCGTGTCGTCGCCGAAGCCGCCGGACAGGCTGTCGTTGCCGCCCAGGCCACGCAACAGGTCGTTGCCGTTGCCGCCGTTGATGGTGTCGCGCCCGATGCCTCCGGTCAGCGTGTCGGCCTCCTCCGTGCCGGTCAGCGTCTGGTCGGGAATGCGCTCGAAGACGCCGGGGGAACCGGCCACCGGCTGCAGTGCCGGCCCACCGCTCAGAGTGATGGTACGGTCGGAATAGCCGTCGCCGTTGCTGTCGATCTCCAGGACCGTCGCGGTGGCGTCGGCACGGACGCGGATCTGCGCCGGACCGTTGCTGGAATAGTTGCCGGTGAAGGGGGATTCGCCGATGAAGGTGGCGTTCAACCCGCTGATCTCCAACCGGTCGCCGAGGCCGAAGTCGGTGATGACGTCACC
Source organism: Azospirillum sp. UFLA03-27 (assembly GCF_059803775.1). NCBI lineage: Bacteria > Pseudomonadati > Pseudomonadota > Alphaproteobacteria > Rhodospirillales > Azospirillaceae > Azospirillum > Azospirillum sp. UFLA03-27. The sequence continues at coordinate 12,000 of NZ_JAUQTX010000043.1, forward strand.
GTCGATGTCGGTGAGAGCGAACCGGTAAACGTCGTTGCCGAGCCCGCCGGTCAGCGTGTCGGCTCCGGCGCCGCCTTCGAGCGTGTCGTCGCCCTCGCCACCCGCCAGACTGTCGTTGCCGGACAGTCCCTGCAGCAGGTCGTTGCCGCCGCCGCCGTTGATGGTATCGCGCCCGGCGGCGCCCTCCAGCGTCTCGGCCTCAGCCGTTCCGGTCAGCGTCTGGTCGGGAATGCGCTCGAAGACGCCGGGCGAACCGGCCACCTGCTGCAGCGCAGGCGCGCCGTTCAGATAGATGTAGCGGTCGGCGTAGCCGTTGCCGTCGCTGTCGATTTCCAAAGACGTCTGCCCACCGTACATGCGGACGCGGATCTGCATCGGCCCGGCGTTCATCGGGGTGCCCGTGAAAGCCCCATCACCGATGAAGGTGGCACCCAGGGCAGACAGGTCGAGACGGTCGCCCAGGGCGAAGTCTTCGATAACGTCGCCGTTGACGTCGCTCAGTCTGGCGAATCGGAAGGTGTCGTTGCCGACCCCGCCGGTCAGCGTGTCGCCGCCGGCCCCGCCTTCGAGCGTGTCGTCGCCCTCGCCACCGGACAGGTTGTCGTTGCCTCCCAGACCGCGCAGCAGGTCGTTGCCGCCGCCGCCGCTGATGGTGTCGCGACCTGCACCACCCTCCAGCGTCTCGGCTTCCGCCGTGCCGGCGAGCATCTGGTCGGGGATGCGCACCAGCACGCCCGAACCCGCTGTCTCCTCCTGCAGCGCTTGCCCGCCGGTCAGGTAAAGGTAGCGATCGGCCATACCGTCGCCGTTGCTGTCGATCTCCAGCACGGTGGAAGCGGAATCCGCGCGAACACGCATCTGCGGCGGCCCGTAGGAAGCGGTCGTCCCATCCCACTTGTAGGAGCCGGTGAAGGGTCCCTCGCCGATGAAGGCGGCGTTCAAGGCCGACAGGTCGATGCGGTCCCCTTGGCCGAAATCGGTGATCGTGTCTCCGTTGATCTCGGCCGCGCTGGCGAAGAGGAAAGTGTCGCTGCCGAGGCCGCCGGTCAGCGTGTCGCCGCCGGCTCCGCCATCCAGCGTGTCGTCGCCCGAACCGCCGATCAGGCTGTCGTTGCCTCCCAGACCGCGCAGCAGGTCGTTGCCGGCTCCGCCGTCGATGGTATCGCGCCCGACACCGCCCTCCAGCGTCTCGGCTTCCGCCGTGCCGGTCAGCGTCTGGTCGGGGATGCGCACCAGCACGCCCGAACCCGCCGTCTCTTCCTGCAGGGAAGGCGCGCCGGTCAGATAGATGTAGCGATCGGCCATGCCGTCGCCGTTGCTATCAATCTCCAGCGCGGTGGAACCGTAATAGTTCTGGTTGAGACGGATCTCCGCCGCCCCTCCACCGACGATGGAGACTCCATTGAAGGACCTCTCGCCAATGAAGGCGGCGTTCAAGACCGACAGGTCGATACGGTCGCCCTGGGCGAAGTCGGTGATCGTGTCTCCGTTGATCTCGGCCGCGCTGGCGAAGAGGAAAGTGTCGCTGCCGAGGCCGCCGGTCAGCGTGTCGCCGCCGGCCCCGCCGTCCAGCGTGTCGTTGCCCGAACCGCCGGACAGGTTGTCGTTGCCTTCCAGACCGCGCAGCAGGTCGTTGCCGCCGCCGCCGCTGATGATGTCACGACCGCCGCCACCCTCCAGCGTCTCGGCTTCCGCCGTGCCGGTCAGCGTCTGGTCGGGGATGCGCACCAACACGCCCGAACCCGCCGTCTCCTCCTGCAGCATATGCGCGCCGGTCAGGTAAAGGTAGTTATTGGCCATGCCGTCGCCGTCGCTGTCGATCTCCAGCACGGTGGAAGTGGAATCCACGCGAACGCGCATCTGCGGCGGCCCGTAGGAAGCGGTCGTCCCATCCCACTTGTAGGAGCCGGTGAAGGGTCCCTCACCGATGAAGGCGGCGTTCCAGGCCGACAGGTCGATGCGGTCGCCCTGCGCGAAATCGATAATGCGCTTTTCGCTGTAACCCGTCGTGCTTGGCTTGGAGATCAGGAAGGTATCGTTGCCCGCCCCGCCGGCCAGCGTGTCGTTGCCGGAGCCGCCGGCCAGCGTGTCGTCGCCCGAACCGCCAATCAGACTGTCGTTGCCGCCCAGGCCGCGCAGCAGATCGTTGCCGGCACCGCCGTCGATGGTGTCGCGCCCGGGGCCGCCCTCCAGCGTTTCGCCGTCCGCCGTGCCGGTGACCGCTTGGTCCGGCGCGCGCTCGAGCAGGCCGGACGAGCCGTCCACCGGCTGCAATCCGGGCGATCCGGCGATCCGGATGGAATAATCGTTCCAGCCGTCGCCGTTGCTGTCGATTTCCAGCGTGGTGTCGGACATGTCGGTGCGCACACGCACCTGCGCCGAACCACGGGCCGAATCTTTCCCGGTGAACGCCTCTTCGCCGATGAAAGTGGCGTTCCAGGCCGACAGGTCGATACGGTCGCCCTGGGCGAAGTCGGTGATGCGAGCTTCGCCGTAGCTCACGGTGGCCGGCTTGGAAATCACGAAGATGTCGTTGCCGGCCCCGCCGGTCAGCGTATCGTTGCCCGTGCCGCCCTCAAGCGTGTCGTCGCCGGCGCCGCCGGAGAGGCTGTCATGGCCTCCCAGACCGCGCAGCAGGTCGTTGCCGCCACCGCCGCTGATGGTGTCACGTCCTGCGCCGCCCTCCAGCGTCTCGCCCGCTGCGGTGCCGGTGATCGACTGGTCCCGGACCCGCTCGAACAGGCCGGGGGAACCGGCCACCGCCTGCAATTCGGGAGAACCGGCGATGTAGATGGATTGATCGTTGTAGCCGTCACCGTTGCTGTCGATCTCCAACGTGGTGTTGGCCATGTCGGTGCGCACGCGCACCTGAGCCGGTCCATGGGCGGCGTTCGTCCCGGTAAAGGCCCCTCCGCCGATGAAGGTGGCGTTCCAGGCCGACAGATCGATGCGTTCCCCCGGCGCGAGGTCGGTGATCCGCACCTCGTTGTAGCCCATGGTGGCGGGCTTGGAGATCAGGAAGGTGTCGTTTCCCAGACCGCCGGTCAGCGTGTCATTTCCGGTGCCGCCGTCCAGCGTGTCGTCGCCGTCACCACCGCTCAGGCTGTCGTTGCCGGCGAAACCGCGCAGCGTGTCGTTGCCGTCGCCGCCGCTGATGGTGTCCGGGCCGCCATCGCCTCCCAATATATCCGCCGCGCTCGTGCCGGTGAGCGACTGGCCGGGCGTGGCCTCCAGCACGCCGGGCACGCCGTCGACCTGCCGAAGGACGACAGAGCCGCTGACGGTGATGAACCGATCGGGGAAACCGTCGCCGTCGCTGTCGATCTCCAAGATCGGGCCGGTGAAGTCGGTGCGCGTGCGGACCTGCGCCGGCCCTCTGTTCTGCGGGGACCCTGTGAAAGCCCCGTCGCCGATGAAGGTCAGGTTGAACGCCGACAGGTCAATGCGGTCACCCGGCGCGAGATCGGTGATCCGGTCATAGCCGATGTCACTCAGGCTGGAGAAGCGGAAGGTATCGTTGCCCGCACCGCCGGTCAGGACGTCGTAGCCGCCGTAACCGTCCAGCGTGTCATCGCCGTTACCGCCCGTCAGCGTGTCGCTTCCCGAAGTGCCAGTCAGCTCGGACATCGAATACCCCGTTGGAAAGAAATTTCTTCTACTTTTTTCCTACCTTTGTGCGAATGTCATATCAACTTCTAGTTTTTTCGATGATTCTTAAATCATCTTAAAATTAAAAATGTTTAATTCTGTGTATTTCTCAGATGTCATCTATGCTGCGGATTACGCGACTAAGAAACATGGCATGCATCCGCCAAAATCAGGAACTGTGTTTAATCCCATGAAAACATCTTATGCGGCAACATGCCGCATGCAAATTCCCGTAAAAACAGGACCTTAGAGATAGCGCCACAATGCCATGAGAAAGGACCTCCCATGCCGATCATGGCACTTCTTCTTATGAGCAACCATCGACCAAGAAAAACAACTTTCAGAATACATTCTAACGCGGAGATTGCTCCGAAAGTCGAACATGAACTCAGAATATGTTATCAAAATAGATAATTTTCAAAACGCCTCCGGCCCCTCCGCCGCGAGACGGAGAGGCCGGAGCCAAAGATCAACCCCTAGTGGTTCACTTCGCCGATACGGTTCCGGTCCAGCCGGGCTCCACGCCCTTCATGTCGGGAAGCCGGTGGGCGATGCCCTTGTGGCAGTCGATGCAGGTCCGCTCGCCGGTGAACAGGTAGGTCTCGTGCATCTTGGCGGCCCGCGGGTTCTGGCGGGTGATGTCCATGGATTCCGCGCTGTGGCAGTTGCGGCATTCCAGGGAGTTGTTGGATTTCAGCCGGTCCCATTCGTGGGTGGCCAGCTCCAGCCGCTTGTCGAGAAACTTCTCGCGGGTGTCGATGGTGCCGAAGATCTTGCCCCAGACCTCCTTCGACGCCTGCATCTTGCGGCCGATCTTGTGCGTCCAGTCGTGCGGGACGTGGCAGTCCGGGCAGGTGGCGCGCACGCCGGAGCGGTTGGTGAAGTGGATGGTCTGCTTCAGCTCCTCGTAGGGGTTGTTCTTCATCTCGTGGCAGGAGATGCAGAAGGCCTCCTTGTTGGTGACCTCCAGGGCGGTGTTGAATCCGCCCCAGAACATCACGCCGGCCAGGAAGCCGCCCAGGGTCAGGAAGCCCAGGCTGAAATGCACGCTGGGCCGCGAGAAGACACGCCAGAAGCGCCCGGCGAAGCTCAGAAGGCCCTTCATTTGGCGCCTTCCTTTCCACCGGCCAGAATGCTGTCGATGTCGCGGAAGCGGTTGCCGGTGATCGGCTGGGCGTCGGTCTGCGGCACGTGGCACTGGGTGCAGAAGTAGCGCCGCGGGCTGACCGCGCCCAGCGTCTGGCCGTCGCGGTCCTGGAAGTGAGTGACCGAGATCATCGGGGCCTGCGAGCCCTCGGTGTTCTTGCGGTCATGGCAGGTCATGCACTTGTTGATGTTCAGGTCGATCTGGTAGTCGCGGATCGCGTGCGGGATCAGCGGCGGCTGGTCGGCGTAGTTCCGCGCCCGCTTGTGATCGTCGGTGATCTCCTTCGCCATCGGGTCGGCGGGAATCTCCTGGGTGATCGGGTGCGGGCCGGAGGGAACCTTCGCGGGGGCGGCCCCGTCCGCGGCGAACACGCCGGACACCAGGAGCGGCATGGCCGCGGCCAGCGCGAGGGCGGCAAAGGTGATGCGGGTCTTCATGGACGGGCTCCTCACGCGACAGGAATGATCTTGACCGCGCATTTCTTGAAGTCGGTCTGCTTGCTCAGCGGGTCGGTGGCGTCCAGCGTCACCTTGTTGATGAGCACCGTGTGGTCGAAGAAGGGCACGAAGACGAGGCCCCGCGGCGGCTTGTTGCGGCCCCGCGTCTCGACCCGCACCCGCACCTCGCCGCGGCGGGAAGCGATGCGCACCTCCTGCCCGCGCCGCAGGTTCAGGTCCTTGGCGTCGTCGGGATGGATGAAGACGACGGCGTTGGGGAAGGCCTTGCGCAGCTCCGGAACGCGCAACGTCATGGAGCCGGAGTGCCAATGCTCGACCACGCGGCCGGTGCAGAGCCAGAACGGGTAGTCCTTGTCCGGCGATTCCGCCGCCGGCTCATAGGGCAGCGCGAAGATGTTCGCCTTGCCGTCCTTGTTGCCGTAGAAGCGCACGCCCTCGCCCGCCGGAACGTAGGGGTCGAAGCCCTCGCGGTAGCGCCACTTCGTCTCCTTGCCGTTCACCACCGGCCAGCGCAGGCCGCGCTCCTGGTGGTACATGTCGTAGGGGGCGAGGTCGTGGCCGTGGCCGCGCCCGAAGGTCGCGTATTCCTCGAACAGGCCCTTATGGACGTAGAAGCCGAAGGCCTGCGATTCGCGGTTCTCATAGGCCGGGTCGCAGTCCGACAGCGGGAAGGCGTTGACCTGACCGTTGCAGTACAGCACGTCGTACAGGGTCTTGCCGCGGACCTCCGGCTTCTTGGCGATCAGTTCCTCCGGCCACACCTCCTCGATCTTGAAGCGCTTGGAGAACTCGATGATCTGCCAGAGGTCGGAGCGCGCCTCGCCCGGCGCGCCGACGAGCTGGTGCCAGACCTGGGTGCGGCGCTCGGCGTTGCCGTAGCCGCCTTCCTTCTCCACCCACATGGCGGTCGGCAGGATCAGGTCGGCGGCCAGCGCCGTCACCGTCGGGTAGGCGTCCGACACGACGATGAAGTTTTCCGGGTTCCGATAGCCCAGGTAGGTCTCGTTCGCCGTGTTCGGCGCCGTCTGCATGTTGTTGTTGCACTGGACCCAGTAGGCGTTGAGCTTGCCGTCCTTCAGCATGCGGTCCTGCTGGACGGCGTGGTAGCCGACCTTGTCCGGGATCGTGCCTTCGGGCAGCTTCCAGATCTCCTCGGCGTGCTTGCGGTGTTCCGGGTTGGTGACCACCATGTCGGCGGGCAGCCGGTGCGAGAAGGTGCCGACCTCGCGCGCCGTGCCGCAGGCCGAGGGCTGGCCGGTCAGCGAGAAGGGGCCGCAGCCCGGCTGGCTGATCTTCCCGGTCAGCAGATGGATGTTGTAGACGAGGTTGTTGGCCCAGACACCGCGGGTGTGCTGGTTGAAGCCCATGGTCCAGAAGGACATGACCTTCACCTTCGGGTCGGCGTACAGCTCGGCCAGCGCCTCCAGCCGGTTCTTCGGCACGCCCGACAGCTCGTGCGCCTTCTCCAGCGTGTAGGGCTCGACGAACTTCGCGAACTCCTCGAAGGAGATCGGGTCGGACTCGTTGGCCTTGGCGACGTTCTTCGCCTTCTGCTCCAGCGGATGCTCGGGCCGCAGGCCGTAGCCGATGTCGTCGCGGCCGCGCTTGAAGTTGACGTGCTTGGCGATGAACTCCTGGTTCACCCGGCCCGTCTTGATGATGTGGTTGGCGATGTAGTTGAGGATCGCCAGATCGGACTGCGGCGTGAAAACCAGGCCGATGTCGGCAAGGTCGAAGCTGCGATGTTCGTAGGTGGACAGGACGGCGACCTTGCAGCCCTCATGGGTCAGCCGGCGGTCGGTGACGCGGGTCCACAGGATGGGGTGCATCTCCGCCATGTTGGAGCCCCACAGCACGAAGGCGTCGGCCTGCTCCATGTCGTCGTAGCAGCCCATCGGCTCGTCCATGCCGAAGGTGCGCATGAAGCCGACCACCGCCGACGCCATGCAATGGCGGGCGTTGGGGTCCAGATTGTTGGAGCGCAGGCCCGCCTTCATGAACTTGGAGGCGGCGTAGCCTTCCATGATCGTCCACTGGCCGGAGCCGAACATGCCCACCGCGGTCGGACCCTTCTTCTTCAGGGTCTCCTTCCACTTGGTGGCCATGATGTCGAAGGCCTGATCCCAACTGATCGGGGTGAATTCGCCTTCCTTGTGGAACTGCCCGTCCTTCATGCGCAGCAGCGGCTGGGTCAGCCGGTCCTCGCCGTACATGATCTTGGACAGGAAATAGCCCTTCACGCAGTTCAGGCCGCGGTTGACCTCGGCCTTCACGTCGCCGTGGGTGGCGACGATGCGCCCCTCCTTCACACCGACCATGACACCGCAGCCGGTGCCGCAGAAGCGGCAGGGGGCCTTCGACCAGGTGAGCTTGGCGTCGGCGCCGGCCGTCAGGGTGCCGGCCTCGGCGGGCTGGATGACGGACGGCAGGCTCACACCGGCCGCCGCCGCCGCTGTCACGGCGGCTTGGACCTTCAGATAATCACGGCGGGTCAGGGACATAGGGGGGTGCCTCCTGGGGCGGGTCGTCTTTTCTTGGACGGACGTCAATGGGCGTGGGGGACGAGAGCGGTGTCGGCGGGCATCGGCTCCGCGCAGCGCTCGGCGTCCTCGTAGTGGTGGTAGACCAGCGTGGTGGTGTGGACGCCCGCCATGGCGTTGATGTCGGCGATGCGGTCCAGGACCTCGGCCTCCGTCGCCGTTTCCAGCGTGACGATGGCCTTGCCGTTCTCCGACGCGTGCCAGTCGGCGCCGGCGAGCGCCAGGACCACCTCCTTCAGGGCGGCGGTGCGGTCGGGCGCGTGCTGGATGACGAGGCTGGAAATGTGCAGTTCGGGCATGGCCGCCTCACATCCCGCCGGAGTGGGACAGGATCTGGTACATCCAGACGGAGAAGCCGTAGGCCCCGACCATGCCGATCGCCAGGAACGGCCATATCAGGATGGAGAGGGCGAAAAAAACGAACCCCTCGAAGCGGCGGGTCGGGGCGGCGGTGTCGGCGGTGCGGGCGGGCGGCGCGGTCATGGCGGTCCCATGGATTGATCGAACGGTATCGCCGCGGAGCTTCATCCTTTCGCATCATGAGTGGCTTGACCGAGGTCAAGTGCCGGCACCGACTCAATCCCTAAGTACCGGTACTTTCGTTGCTTTGGACGTTTTGCCGCACGTCAACGCAAAGTTCCTCCCCCGCTGGACGCGAGGGAGGGGCTGACGGAGCGAACCGGGATCGGGCGGGTTACAGCCGGGTGTTTTCCTGGCGCATCAGGCGGTCGATCAGCACGCCGCGCACCAGATCGGGACCGAGCTGTTCGGCGGCGGCCTGCTTCAGGGATTTGGCGACGGCGGCGGGATCGACCGACGGGCCGTCGAAGGCGCCCGCCCCCGCCATACCGAACAGGGCCTGCAGCAGGGCATTGCGCGCGTGGGGAAGATGGCGGCGCAGCAGGTTGGATTGCTCGACGCTGCCGGTCTGCAAGGTGATCTGGGTCAGGATGAAGGCGTTGGTGCGGCCCTCCACCAGCACCGGGACCATCAATTGCCCGACCTCCACGTAGAAGGGGCCGGGACCGTCGCTGGGCAGGTCCGGCCCCGCGCCGGCCTGCTGCTCCGCCGCGGCTTTCTCGTCGGCGCCGAGCGTCAGCTGCAGGCGTCCGATGCCGTAGCCGACCGCGGCCGCCAGCGCGGCGCAGAGCACGAAGACCGAGTATCGGCTGGGTCCGGTACGGTCCGCCATGGTCGCGTTTCCCCGCCGCTCAGAAGGGCATGATGATGTCGAAGACCTGCTGGCCGTAGCGCGGCTGCTGGACGTCGGTGATCTGGCCGCGCCCGCCGTAGGTGATCCGCGCCTCGGCGATCTTGTCGTAGTCGATGGTGTTCACGTTGGTGATGTCCTCGGGCCGGATGACCCCGGCGATGCGCATCTCGCGCAGCTCGTAGTTCACCCGCACCTCCTGCCGGCCGGCGATCACGAAGTTGCCGTTGGGCAGCACCTCGGTCACCACCGCCGCGGCGCGCATGGCGATGCGCTCGTTGCGCTGGATCGTCCCGGTGCCGGAGGAGGAGGAGGAGCTGTCCATGTCGACGAGGCTGGACGGGTTGACCGCGTCGGGCAGCACCGCCGGCAGCCGCGACTCCAGCCCGAAGAAGTTCGGCACGCCCGCCGACTCGGCGTTGGAGCGCTGGCGCTGCGTCTGGTTCTGCAGCTGCGCCTGATCGGCGATGTTGATGATGACGGTCAGCAGATCGCCCACCTGCTTGGCCCGCGGGTCGCGGAAGAAATCGCGGGACCCGGTGCGCCACAGTGAACTCGGCACCTGCTCGTTGGTGTTGGGGCGCGGCATCGGCATGGAGATGACGCGCGCCTCCGGCGCCATGGCGGGGTTTGAGATTTCCGACAGACGCGGTGCCTGCCCCACGTCGGCCAGCCGCCCACAGCCGGCGAGCGCCACCGTCAGGGCGAGGAACGGAACCAGGGTGCGGGGCGGCAGGGTGCGCATGGGCGTGTCCTTGATTGGACTCAGAATTTCGCGGAAGCCGCGTTGGGCGGCATGGCGTGCGGAGGCCCGGCGACGGTGACGGTCTGCGGGCCGGTGATGGTGCCGGTGACGACGATGTTGCTGGCGATGTTCATCACCCGCACCAGCTCCCCCACCCCGCCGTCCTGCAGGGCGCGGCCCCGCGCCATCAGCTGCAGCGGCCCGTCCTCGTAGACGAGGCTGACCGGCTTGTTGCGCTGGACCACCAGCGGGGCGCCGACCGCCGAGGTCTGGATCAGCCGCCCGGCGGAAAGCTGGCGGCGGCTGGCCAGCCCGGCGAGGCTGTCGCGGGAGGTGACGACGGCGCCGTTCAGCCGCTCCAGCGGCATCGGGATGGTGGTCAGGTCGCTGTCGGCGATCACCTCGCCGGGCAGGATGCGGCGCGTCGGCACCGGCACCTCCACCATGATGTCGGCCTTGGCCTTCACCTCGACGACGCGCCCGTTGCTGCTGACCAGCGCGCGGACCAACCCGCCGCGCGGGTCGTAGGACAGGTCGCGCACCGCCTCCACCGGGCCGGAGAAGGGCGCGGTCAGCACCAGCGAGACCCGCGCATCCGGCGGCACCGCCGGGCCGAGCGAGGCCGCCAGCTCCTGCGCCAGCAACGCCTCCACGGCTCCCTCGCCATCGGAGAGATAGGCCGCTTGGGCGGGCGCGCCGAGCAGTTGCAGGGCGACCGCGAGTCCGGCCAGATGACGAACGGAACGCCGCATGGCGGTCACCGCATGTTGGAGAGGGTGGAGGCCATCTGGTCGCCGGCCTCGACCACCTTCGCGTTCATCTCGTAGGCGCGCTGGGCGGAGATGAGTTCGGTGATCTCCTGCACGACGTTGACGTTGGAGGATTCCAGATACTTCTGCCGGATGGTGCCGAAGCCCGCCTGCCCGCCGGTGCCGTCCTGCGGCTCGCCCGAGGCGGGGGTGGCGCGGTAGAGGTTGTCGCCCATCGCCTCCAGCCCGGATTCGTTGACGAACACGGTCATCACCAGCTGGCCCAGCACGCGCGGGCGGGTCTGCCCGTCGACGAAGGCCTGCACCTCGCCCGACGCGTTCACGGCGATCTCCCGCGTGCCCTGCGGCACGGTGACCTCGGGCAGCACCGGGTGGCCGTCGCTGGTCACGATGGTGCCCTCCGGCGACAGCTTGAAGCCGCCGGCGCGGGTGTAGGCGGTCTCGCCTGCCGGCATGCGGATGTTGAAGTAGCCGCGCCCCTCGATGGCGAGGTCCAGCTCGTTCCCGGTCGAGGTCAGGTTGCCGGTCGTGTTGATGCGGTTGACCGCCCCCGGACGCACGCCGAGGCCGACCTCGATGCCGGTCGGGATGATGGTTCCGGCGTCGGTGGACTGGCTGCCCTGGCGCCGTTCCGACTGGTACATCAGGTCCTGGAACTCGGCGCGCCCGCGCTTGAAGGCGGTGGTGTTGATGTTGGCGATGTTGTTGGAGATGACCTCGACGTTCAACTGCTGGGCCATCATGCCGGTCGAAGCGATGCTGAGCACGCGCATGGACGCAATCTCCTGATTTAAGCGGATTTGCCGAGGCGGTTGATGGCGGAGCGCAGCAGGTCCTGCCCGTCGTCCATCATGCGGGTGACCGACTGGTAGTCGCGCGTCAGCTCCATCATCCGCGACATCTCGGCGATGGACTGGACGTTGGACTGCTCCAGCTTGCCCTGGACGAGGCGGGTGTCGGGGGCCGGCAGCGGCTGGGCGTCCACGGCGTCGAACAGCACGTCGCCGGTCTGGGCCAGCGCCTGCGGGCTCTCGAAGCGGACGACGCGCAGCCGGGCGATCATCTCGTTGTCGGCGGAGACCAGCCCATCGGTGCCGATCTCCATCCGGCTGCGGTCGGCCGGGATGACGATGGGCTGCTGGTTGTCGTCCAGATAGGGGAAGCCGCCGGCGTTCACGAGCTGCCCGTCCACGTCGCGCCGCATCCGCCCGTCGCGGGTGTAGCGCGGGCCGTCCGGCGTCTGCACCTGGAGCCAGCCGTCGCCGTCCAGCGCCACGTCATAGGGGTTGTCGGTCGGCTTCAGGCTGCCGGCGGTGAAGTCGGTGTATGTGGCGCGGTCGATGGTGAAGGCGATCTTGTCGGACGGCTTCATGCCGCCGCGCTCCATCGCCGCTTCGAACAGCATGCGTTCACCGCGGAACCCCGCAGTGTTCATGTTGGCGATGTTGTTCGCCACGACATCGAGCTGCCGACGCAACGCCACTTGCCGCGACAATCCAATGTAAAGGGGATTCTCCATCGCCGGACACCTTCGGTTTGAACGCCGCCTTAACCTAGGTGATGCAGTTTAAAGCCGGGTTTCAACCTGGGACGCCGCGACGGGAACTGACCGGTGTCTTGGGGGATTTGATTCCGATTTAGATAAAATTTGGGGCAGTCGCGATGCATCCCTGCCGGACCCTGTCCATCTCCCTGGCCCTTCTGTCGGTCACCACCGCCCTGACGGCGCCTCCCGCCGCGGCGGAGGCACCACCGGCACCGATCACCGTGCAGACGGGCGACCACGCCGACTTCTCGCGTCTGGCGCTGGTCAACGCGCAGGGCGCCCCGGCGGTCGATGTGGGAAGCTGCGGCGGGCGCGTTGCCTTCTCGCAGGCGGTCCCCTGGCCGCTGGAGGCGCTGAACGGCACCTATTCGCGGCGGCTGACCGGCTTCCAGACGGCCGAGGACGGGCGCAGCCTGACCATGGACTGGCCCTGCGGCGCCCGCGTCACCGTGCGCCGCGAGCGGCGGATCACCTTCATCGACGTGGCCGACCCGCCGCGCCCGGCGCGCAAGCCCGGCGCCCCGATCCCGGCGTCCGAAGGTGTCCTGCTGGCCGAGGCGCCCGGCGCGTCGGTCTTTCCGATGATCGCGCCGCCACCGGTTCCCGAACCGGCGCCTGCCCCAACAGCGCCCATCAGCCTCGCCGAGCGGCTGAGCCCGGTCGCCAGCGCCCAGGCGCAGCCAGTCGTACAAGCCCCGCCCGTGGCACAGGCGCCGCCACCGGTTCAACCGCAACCGGTCGCCAAGGCCCCGCCGCCGAAGCCGGAACCCGCCCGGACGGTGGCCGCCGTGCCGCCGTCAGCCATGCCGCCGGTCGTGGCCCCCACCCCCACCGTTCAGACCGACCCGCCGATCCGCGCCTTCGACCTGGACGCCTGGGCCGGCGACGACTACCCGGCGCGCAAGCAGCATCTGGAGCAGCGCATCGCCGAGAGCCAAGGCCGCACGCGGGTGGACGCGCTGCTCGCCATGGCCCGCTTCACGCTGGCCCGCGCCTTGCCGGAGGAGGGCCGCGCCGCGCTGGACGCCGCGGAGAGCCTGACGCCGGGGCCGGACCAGCGCTACGAGCTGCGGCTGCTGCGCGACGCCTTTCGCGCGCTGGACGGCACCGCTGATCCGGACGACAGCCAGTTCGTCCGCGCCCAGCCCAGCCCAGCCGCCGCCGACCACCATGTCTGGCGCAGCGCCACCCTGGCCCCCAGCCGCTGGACCGCCGCCAAGGCGAGCCTGCCCATCGCGCTGAAACGGCTGCTGTCCTACCCCGTCGACCTGCGCGGCCGTCTGCTGACCCTGCTCGCCGAATCGGCGAGCGAGGCGGCGGACGGCCCGTCGCTGAACCTGATCGTGCTGGAGATGATCACGCTGGACGGCATCGGCTCCACCGACGGGCGGCTCGACTTCTTCCGCGGCCGTCTGGCGGAGCTGCACAACGAGACGGCGGAGGCGCTGGCCCATTACAAGCGCGCCGCCGCCCTGCCCAACCTCTATGGCCACCGCGCCCAGGTGCGCTCCATTGAGCTGCGGCTGGCCAGCGGCGCTTTGGACGATCCCGGCGCCATCGCGGAGCTGGAAAGCCTGCGCTACGCTTGGCGCGGCGGCGACGTCGAGACGGACGCGCTGGCCGCGCTGGGCGCCGCCTACACCCGCGCCGGGCGGATCGACGCGGCGCTCGACATCTTCGGCCTTCTGGGCCGCCGCTTCGGCGCGACGGCGCGCGGCCGCGCGGCGCTGACCACCGGGCGCGGGCTGCTCGACGCGGTGATCGGCCATCTGGAGACGACCCCGGGCAGCGCGCTCGATGCGTTGTCCCTCCAAGTGCGCTACGGCCGCACGGTGGCGCTGACCGACGACGATGCCGGAACGCAGCAGCGCCGGCTCGCCCGGCTGCTGGCCCGCGGCGGCTTCACGCTTGAGGCCGCGCGCCTGCTCCACACCGTCGCCGAGGCCACACGCGGCGCCGAACGCGCGGCGGTCGGTCTGGAGCTGGCCCGCGTGCTGCTGGACGCCGGGCGCGGGACGGAGGCGCTGGCCGTGCTGGACCACACCGCCGGCCCCGCGCCGGACGCCACCGCCGCCGAGCGCCGCGCCCTGCTGCGCGCCGAGGCCTTCGCCAGCGAGGGCGAGGCGATGCGCGCCTTCGACGCGCTGCGCGGCCTGACCGGACCCGAGGCGGCGCGCATCCGGGCGGACAGCCTGTTCCGCGCCGGCGAATGGCCGGCGGCCCGTGCCGCCTACGCCGAGCTGCTGGGCGGGCAGGACGCGCCTCTGCCGGACGACATCGCCTTCCACGCGCTGGCCGCCTTCCGGGCGGGCGACGACGCGGCGGTGACCGCCGCCGCGGAGCGCCACGGCAAGGCACTGGCCGGGACTCGCTGGGCCGGTCTGCTCGACGCCCTGGCCGTCCCGCCCGACCCGGCGGGCAAGCCGCTGTCCAGCGCCACCGTCGGCGGCCAGCTCGCCGCCGCCGACGCGCTGGCCGGCGTGCTGCGCCGGTGGAAAGCGCCCTGACGGCCCCTGCCCCATACGACGGCTCCCTGAGCCCGATCCCCTTTTTCGGCCGAGCCGGAGGACTCACATCATGCGTTTGCTGTTCGGAATCGTCGCGGTCTTCCTGAGCGTGCTCGGCGGCTTCGCCGCCATGGGCGGGCGGATGGGCGTGCTGTGGCAGCCCGTGGAAATCGTCATCATCGTCGGCGCCGGCATCGGCGGCTACGTCATCGCCAACTCCATGGCGGTGCTGCGCGCCACCGTGCGCACCATCGGGGCGGTGGCCCGCGGCCGGCACACCAGCAAGGACGAGTATCTGGACCTGATCTCGCTGCTCTACGCCCTGCTGCGGCAGGCGAAGTCCAAGGGCGTGTCGAACATCGAGAGCGACATCGACAAGCCGGACGACAGCCCGATCTTCGCCCAGTACCCCTCGGTCTTCCGCCAGCCGCGCTGCGTCACCTTCCTGTGCGACTACATGCGCCTGATCGCGCTGGGCCAGGACAACCCGCACGATCTGGAAGCCCTGATGAACGAGGAGATCGAGACCATCGGGCGCGAGCTGAACCAGGTGCCGAAGGCGTTGCAGAATCTGGCCGACGCGCTGCCGGCGCTGGGCATCGTCGCCGCCGTGCTGGGCGTCATCAACGCCATGAGCGCGATCAGCGAGCCGCCGGAGGTGCTGGGCCACATGATCGGCGGGGCGCTGACCGGCACCTTCCTCGGCGTGCTGCTGTCCTACGGCCTCGTCGGTCCGATCGCCGCCGCCGCCCGCCATCGCCGCGAGGCGGAGCTGACGCTGTTCATCTGCGTGCGCGCGGGGCTCGGCGCCTATCTGCGCGGCAGCCCCCCGCAGGTCTGCGCGGAATTCGCCCGCAAGGTGCTGTTCGCCGACACGCAGCCGAGCCTTGCCGAGGTCGAGGTCGCCACCACGCTCTCCTCGCAGGCGAAGGCCCGCGAGGCGAGCCAGCCCGCCTGAGGCCCCGCCATGCCCCGCAAGCGCATCGAGCCGACGATCATCATCAAGCGCCGCTACGGCGAGGAGGAGGAGGAGCACAACAGCGCCTGGAAGCTGGCCTACGCCGACTTCGTGACGGCGATGATGACCTTCTTCCTCATCATGTGGCTGATGAACATCACCACGGTGGAGCAGCGCAAGGGCATCGCCGACTATTTCAACCCGGTGGCCCTGTCGCAGTCCAACTCGGGCGCCGACGGCATGCTCGCCGGGCGGGCGGTGGACAAGACGGGGGCGCTGTCCACGCCCAACGCGCCGGGGGAGCACAGCGTGCCGGTGGCTGCCCCGCCCGTCGTCGCCTCGCTGGGCGAGAGCGACCGCGAGCCTGCCGGCCGCAAGGACCCCATGCCCAACCCGCCCGGCGGCCGGAGCCAGACGGACCGCGACGCGCGGGCGGAACTGGAGGCCCTGCTCGACCGCCAGACCGCGGCGCTGAGCGAACAGCAGGGGCTTGAGAGGGCCGAGCGCGACCTGCGCACGGCGCTGGAAACGATGCCGGAGCTGGGGGCGCTCGCCGGCAGCGTGGTCATCGAGCAGACGTCCGTCGGCCTTCGCGTGCAGCTCACCGATCAGGCGAAGGTGTCGATGTACAACGTCGGCTCCGCCCAGATGAACGAGCAGGGGCGGCGCCTGATGCGGCTGGTCGCCAGCGCCGTGGCGTCGTCGCCCAACCGCCTCAGCATCACCGGCCACACCGACGCGCTGGGCTATGCGGACGGGGCGAAGTACGGCAACTGGGAACTGTCCAGCGACCGCGCCAACGCCGCCCGCCGCGAGCTGATCGCCGCCGGCGTGCCGGCCCGGCGGATCGTCCGGGTGGAGGGCCGCGCCGACCTCGACCATCTCGACGCCGCCAACCCGCTGGCCCCGCAGAACCGGCGGATCAGCATCACCCTCCTGAAGGCCGCGGCGGGGGAATAGGCCCCCTCAGGTCGGGCTGGTCTTCACCACCGGCCGTGCGCGGAGGAGCTGGACGGTGGTCAGGAAGCCCAGCGCCGCGGCGGCGCTCCCCAGCAGGAAGACGCCGCCGTAGCCCACCCGGTCGGCGAGCAGCCCGGCCAGCGGCCCGGTCAGGCCGTAGGCGACGTCCTGGAACGCCGCGAAGGCGCCGAGCGCGGTGCCCCGAAGCTGCGGCTCGACGAGATGGACGACCTCCCGCCCCATGGCGGGAAAGACCAGCGAGCAGCCGAGCCCCGTCAGGAAGGCGCCGGCCAGCGCGGTGACGGGGTCGCCCGCGGTCCACAGCAGCGCCTGCCCGACCGCCTCCACCGCCAGCGACCCCATCGCCACGCGCAGGCCGCCGAAGCGGTCGGGCAGATGGCCCAGCGCGAAGCGGACGAGCACGAAGCCGAGGCCGAAGGCGGTCAGGCCGAGCCCGGCGTGGGGCCAGCCCTCGCGGACGAAGTGCAGAGAGAAGAAGGCGCCGATGGCGGCGAAGCCGATACCCTGGAGGCTGACGATGGCGCCCTGGCGCCAGATCCGCCCCAGCACGCTGCGGAAGGGCGGCCGCTCGGCGTCGGGATGGGCCGGGGTCCCTTCCATGCGCCGGATCGCCAGAAGCCCGACGGCGGGCAGCAGCGCGCTGACCGCCATGACGCCGGAGAAGCCGAAGCCGTCGAGCAGCGCCAGCCCCAGCGGCCCGCCCGCCGCGAAGGCGCCGTAGAGCGCCGCCCCGATCAGCGCCAGCACACGGCCCGAGCGCTGTGGACCGACGATGCCGATCCCCCAGGCGACCACCCCGACCCCGACGAGGCTTTCGCCGACGCCGATGAGCAGGCGGCCCGCCACCAGCACGGAAAAGGCCGCCCATGGCGAGAACGACAATGGACCGGCGGCCATCGAGACCAACCCGCCGGCCACATAGAAGGCCAGCCCCCGCCCGACCGCGCGCTTGGCGCCGCGTCGGTCGGAGACGGTTCCGGCAAAGCCGCGGCTGAGAATGGTGGCGAGGAAGGCGCTTCCCACGCCCAGCCCGGCCCAGACATTGCCCATCCCGAGATCCCCGGCGACGAACAGCGGCACGACGGGAAGGGACAGGGCGACACAGAGGTAGGAGACGAAGAGGACGGCGGTCAGGACGATCAGGCGGCCCTGCGCCGGATCGCGCGCCGACGCCGGCCTTTGGTGGGGACCCATGGTGTGCTCCACACTGGTCCCCGCCGATGGCCGTCCGTCCGAACACGCGAACGCACTCCGATCGGCGAGGATCGTTGAGTGCGTTGGTTGACGTTGAACGCTTACGGCCAGCGTGGCTGGCGATGCGGAACAGGGTACCAAGCCCGCGGAGAATTGCAACAGGCCGCGTCGGCCGAGACTGTCGCCTTTGACGTTCCCTCTTCCCCGAGGGGGGGCCCTGTTCCGATGCGGAATGTCAGGTGCCGGAATCCCGCACATTCTCAACACTTGTCATAAAGGCCGGCGCCGCCAATCGGCGTGCATGGTTTCGCAGGTCCACAGGCCAGGATTCCGTCAGCTCCTGGAAGCGTTTCCCATCGCCGGCATAAAGTGACCGTGAGGCTTCCTCCCACCCCTGCTGATCGCCCAGCATGGACATCATGAAACGGTCCGCTGCAGCTTGGGCCTGACGCGCGCGCTCGACACCGCTTCTTTGGTTGCGGGCGGCATCGATCAACCGGCGGATCACCGCTGACGCGCCCTCCGGTTGCGCGGCGAGCCACTCCCAGTGGCGCGGGAGCAAGGTCACCTCCCGCGCGACGACTCCGAGCTTGGGCCGGCCGCGCGTCGGCGCACCCATGCTCTGCCTTTGCGGCGACACGTCGTCCTTCGTGGTGCGAAGACGTTCGGCGACCTCTTCCTCACTGCCGCTCAGATCGAAGTCGATTTGGCGCCCGGTCTGGTCGTCGAAGACAAGGATGACGGCATCGTTGCCGGACGTGGCGGCCCGCTTGATGGCAAGCGCCACATCCTTCGGTGTTCCGGCAGCAAACAGCCCGTCACCAATGAAGGCGGTGCAGGACGGTCCCTCGGTCGGGGCATCGTTCACGGTGGCTCTCCGATGACCTGTGTGTGGGCAAGCGTGAGCAATTTATACCCGGATAAAAAGATTGAAGGCAATATTACCCGGGTGTAAATGACAAAGCCAGGATGTTGAGGTTCAGACCGCGCAACCGGAGTGAGCGGAGCAATGACAACTGGTCAGGACAGAAAGGCGGCCGTGACCGCCTACAAGGAGCGGAAGGTGTCCGCCGGTGTCTACGCGCTGCGGTGCGTGGCAGCCGGCAAGGTCTGGGTGGGTGCTGCGCCCGATCTGAGCACCATCCAGAACCGCTTGTGGTTTCAGCTCAAACAGAACTCCAGCCCCAACCGTGACCTCCAGGCCATCTGGAACGAGCATGGAGCGGACAGCCTGAGTTTCGAGATCCTCGAGCGTCTGGAGGAGGAAACGCTGGTTTATGTCCAGAGAGCGGCTTTGAAGAAGCGCGTTCAGCATTGGCGCGAAGCGCTGGATGCGGCCGTGCTTTGACCTTGGCTTTCCCTGACCGGGTGAAGCGCCAGGAGCGGCAAGTGCACCCGACAAAACGGTGATGAAGGTGCCGGGAGGTGCGGGGCCGCACCTCTCCTATCCGATGCACGGCCTTCAGCGGGCCACGTACCAGTCCGTCCGGTGGTTGAAGGCGACGAAGGCGTTCAGCACCGCCGCCCCCAGCATCGAGGCCAGCACCGCCTTCCCATCGATCACGAAGACCGCCATGGAGAAGATCACCACGTCGAACAGGGCCTGGAGCCAGCCGGCGCGGAAGCCCGTCTTCTCCTGGATGTAGAAGGCGAGAATGCCCACCCCACCGCCGCTGGAGCCGTGGCGGAACAGGCCGATCACCCCGATGCCGATGCAGAAGCCCGCCAGAACCGCCGCCACATAGGGGTGCAGCGCGTCGTAGCGGATCGCGTGGGGCGCCAAAGTGGTCAGCACCGAGATGCTGGTGACCGCCAGAAGCGATTTCGCGGTGAAGCGCCAGCCGATGCGCGCCAGCGCCAGCGCGTAGAAGGGCAGGTTCACCACGAAGAACACCGGGCCGAAATCCAGCCCCGTGGCATAGGCGATGACGAAGGACAGCCCCGCCGCCTGCCCGGTGATCAATCCGGCGGCATGCAATATGGAAATCCCGAACGCGGTCATGATGATGCCGAACAGCTGCCCTTGCGCATTATCAAATGCGCTGTGCGACGCCCGTTTGGTTTCATTTGTTGCAGCGGCAGTGTTGGCGGCTACGGATACTGCACTTTTCTTGAGCACGCTCGGCACCTTCCGGACTTCAATCCCTTTCGACAGTATCATCAAAGACCAGACCAAGAATAGAGCGACGTGATTTCGTTGGGACTCCCCTCAATCCGCGGGGCGTCGCCGCTTCGCGTTCCCGTCGCCCCTCCCCTCGCCGTCGATTCCTCCGGATGGCGCCGGTTTTCCGCGCGGGGGCGCGGGCGGTGGGACGCGGAATTGCACGGCCTTGCGTCCATCGTTGCGCCCACCGCGCAAGAATCGGTCGCGCCAACACCGCACGCTTTCCCCGCATCGCTCGCCAAAGCGCAACCCAAGCGCACAAAGATCCCGCGGTCCGCCGGATTCTTTCGCCGGATAGACCAATCGCGCGACAATGCACCTCGCTACAGTCGCATCGTCCGCTGTTCACGCACTCCATGGTCGCATGGGGCTGCGCGAATGATCGACGCCACCAGCGGCCGCCTTTGAAACCGGCCCCACCAGTGAGGAAAGACAATGGCATTTCCGACCGCCGTGAACGACCAGATCACCGATTCCGTCACCCAGGCCAACACCAAGGTCCTGGGCGACGCTCCGGCGATCGCCATGGGCAATCTGTTCCAGGCCACGGCTCAGGCGCTGGCCAACGCGGCCCACAACGCCACCAACGCCCAGCAGCAGTCCTACGTGACCGCGCAGGCCGCCACCACCCAGGGCGTGGCCACGCTCTACTCGATCGACACCGCCTCCACCGGCGTCGCCACGAAGAGCATCCTCAGCACCGGCGTCAAGGGCCTCGGCTCGTAAGCCGGACCCGCGCCGCCATCGACGTTTCAAACCACCTGCGCCACCCCGCCCTCCATGAGGGACGGCGGGCGGGCGGCAGGCAATCGAAGAGGACGAACAAATGGCTTTCCCGACCGCCGTGAACGACCAGATCACCGATTCCGTCACCCAGGCCAACACCAAGGTCCTGGGCGACGCTCCGGCGATCGCCATGGGCAACCTGTTCCAGGCCACGGCCCAGGCGCTGGCCAACGCGGCCCACAACGCCACCAACAACCAGCAGCAGTCCTACGTGACCATGCAGGCCGCCACGACCATGGGCGTCGCCACGCTCTACTCGATCGACACCGCCTCCACTGGCGTCGCCACGAAGAGCATCCTGGGCGCCTGATGAGCCGACCGGCCCGGACCGGGGGCCGGCAGGCGCCCGGAACAGGCCGCCGGCCGTCCAACCCGAACCATTCGCCAAGGAATAACGTCAGATGGCTTTCCCGACGGCAGTCAACAGCCAGATCACTGATTCCGTAGCCCAGAGCAACGTCCAGGTCGTTGGCAGCTCGCCGGCGATCGCCATGGGCAACCTGTACCAGGCCACCGCCCAGGCGCTGGCCAACGCGGCCCACAACGCGACCCTGGCGCAGCAGCAGATGTACGTCACGGCGCAGGCCGCCACGACGACGGGCGTCGCGATGCTCTACTCCATCGACACCGCGACCACCGGCGCCGCCACGTCGAAGCTCCTCGGCTGACCGGACGGCGGACGCGGCACCCGCCGCCGTCCGCCGGACCGCCGCCGGCGCTTTGGCCTCAAACCAACGCAACATCCGATGTAAGGAGCAAACACGATGGCTTTCCCGACCGCCCTGAACAACCAGATCACGGACTCGGTCTCCCAGGTCAACACCAAGGTCCTGGGCGACGCCCCGGCCGTCGCGATGGGCAACCTGTTCGTCGCCACCAGCCAGGCGCTGTCGAACGCGGCCCACAACGCCACGAACAACCAGCAGCAGTCCTACGTGGTGATGCAGGCGGCCACCACGCAGGGCCTGTCAACTCTGTATTCCGTCGACACGGCCTCGACCGGCGTCGTCACCACCCAGATCCTGGGCCTCTCCTAAGGAGAGCCGGAAGGCCGCCCTCGGAGCACCGGGGGCGGCCTCCGCCGCAGGTTGAAGCGCCCGGTCGCGCATAAGCCCGTGTCCGCAGAAGCCAGTGGCAGGAGCCTGAAGGCAGGAGTGCGTGAATGCCGGACGGAAGCTCCGCCAGCCTTGCCGGATCGGTCGCGGCGAACACGGCGATACCGCTTGGCCTGACCCCATCCCTGGCGATGGACATGACCTACGTCGCCATGGCCGACAGCCTCGGCCTGGCCATGCAGAACGCCGTCGCCAACCAGCAGCGCGCCCAGGTCATCACCGAGGCCGCGCTCGCCCAGGTCCTTACGCTGATCATCACCAAGGGAACCGCAAAATCATGAGCGACGAAGGCACCGTGAACACCCAGGTGATCGACGCGACGTCGGACATCGTCACGCTTCTGACGGGACAGTCCCCCGCGCAGTCGTTCGCCATGCTCGACGCCGTGATGGTCGAGACGCTCGGCATGGCGATGCACAACGCCGTGCACCGCCAGCAGAACGCCGGCATGGTCAACTCCGCCGCGGTCACCGCCGCCTGCGCCAAGATGCTGTCCGTGCCCTTCCCCACCACCTGTCTCTTATACACATCTGACGCTGCCGACGATTATACGC
>NZ_JAUQTX010000440.1:0-2661 GCF_059803775.1 Azospirillum sp. UFLA03-27
GCGTATAATCGTCGGCAGCGTCAGATGTGTATAAGAGACAGATTGCTGGGGCGGCACCATCGCCTGGGCCGCCGCGTCGCGCCTGCCCGTCCGCGCCGCCGTTGCCTATTACGGCGGCGGCATCGGCAACCGGTTGGATGAGGTTCCGCGCACTCCCGTGCTGCTGCATTTCGGCGAGACGGACCATGCCATCCCGCTGACGGTGGCCGAGGCGGTTCGCCAGCGCCATCCCGGCGCCATCACGCACCTCTACCCCGCCGGCCACGGCTTCAACTGCGACGAGCGCGCCAGCTACGACGCGGCGAGCGCCGCCCTGGCCAAGCGGCGCACGCTGGGCCTGCTCCAGGCAGTGTTCTGAAAAAGGAAAAGGCCCTTCCCCCCCCAGCGTGGGAGGAAGGGCCTTCTTTCAGAACAAATCTTTAGGTGGCGACGTCCGGCTTGGTGCGTCCGGTGTGGCGCTCGATGCCGGCCAGTTCCGCCGCCAGATCGGCCAGCGGCTTCAGCGCCACCGGGGCGTCCAGCCCATGCTCGCCGCCGACCGGCTCGTACCGCTCGAAATAGACGCGCAACGTGGCGCCCGACGTGCCGGTGCCGGACAGGCGGTAGACGATGCGCGAGCCGTCCTCGAACCCGACGCGCAGACCCTGCCGCTCCGACCGGCTGCCGTCCACCGGGTCGGTGTAGGCGAACTCGTCCGCCGCCGCGACCGTGCGCCCGCCGAGAGCCGTGCCGGCCAGCGAGGGCAGTGTCCCGCGCAATTCGGCGATCAGGGCGTCGGCGGCCTCCTGCGGGATGGCCTCGTAATCGTGGCGGCCGTAATAGGTGCGCCCGTAGGTGCCCCAATGCTCGGCCATCAGCTCGGCCACCGACAGGCCGCGGGCGGCCAGCACGTTGAGCCACATCAGGACGGCCCAAAGCCCATCCTTCTCGCGCACATGGTCGGCGCCGGTGCCGAAGCTCTCCTCGCCGCACAGGTTGATGCGTCCGGCGTCGAGCAGCGTGCCGAAGAACTTCCAGCCCGTCGGCGTCTCGTAGCAGGAAATCCCCAGCTTCGCCGCCACGCGGTCCACCGCCCGGCTGGTCGGCATGGAGCGGGCGACGCCCGCCAGACCGCCTTTGAAGGCCGGGACGTGGGTGGCGTTGGCGGCCAGCACGGCGAGGCTGTCGCTGGGCGACACGAAGACGTTGCGGCCCAGGATCATGTTGCGGTCGCCGTCGCCGTCCGAGGCGGCGCCGAAGTCCGGCGCGTCCGGCCCGAACAGCCGCTCCACCAGCTCCTCCGCGTGGGCGAGGTTCGGATCGGGGTGGTGCCCGCCGAAATCCTCCAGCGGCGTGCCGTTGATGACGGTGCCGGCGGGGGCGCCCAGCCGGCGCTCCAGGATCTCCGTGGCGTAGGGGCCGGTGACCGCGTGCATGGCGTCGAACACCATGCGGAAGCCCGACGAGAACAGCTTGCGGATCGCCGCCATGTCGAACAGCGATTCCATCAGCTCCGCGTAGTCAGCCACAGGGTCGATGACCTCCACCGCCATGCCGCCGAGCGCCGTCTCGCCGAGACGGTCGAGGTCGAGGTCCGGCGACTCCAGCGTCTTGTATTCGGTGATGCCCTTGGAGCGGGCGAAGAAGGCGTCGGTCAGCGCTTCCGGCGCCGGGCCGCCGTTGGCAGCGTTGAACTTGATGCCAAAATCGCCGTCCGGGCCGCCGGGGTTGTGGCTGGCCGACAGGATCACGCCACCGATGGCGCCGCGCTTGCGGATGACGCAGGAGGCCGCCGGGGTGGACAGGATGCCGCCGCGCCCGACGACCGCACGCGCGACGCCGTTGGCGGCGGCCATGCGCAGGATGGTCTGAACGGCGGTGCGGTTGTGGTACCGCCCGTCGCCGCCGATCACCAGCGTGGCGCCGGACAGGCCGTCCACGCAGTCGAAGATGGATTGGACGAAGTTTTCCAGATAGCGCGGCTGCTCAAAGACCTTCACGGCCTTGCGCAGCCCGGAGGTGCCGGGCTTCTGGCCGTCGAAGGGCGTGGTCGGACAGGTGACGGGAACCACTGGACGTCCTCTCTTGGTCGTGTCGGGCCGGGGCGGCGTGCCGTCGCACCGCCGCCCCGCTCCGCCACGATGCGCGGCTTTGCGCCGCCGTTCAACCGGGCCGAACGACACCTTACCTTCGGAGGCCCACCTTCGGTGGTCCGACGCTTTACGCCTCTTCGACCGACACGGCTTCCGGCCCCTTGTCGCCCTGGCGGACGGAGATGCGGACGCGCTGGCCGTCGTTCAGCCCCTGCAGGCCGGAACGCTCCACCGCCTTGATGTGAACGAACACGTCCTGGCCGCCGCCGTCCTGGGCGATGAAGCCGAAGCCCTTGGTGGCGTTGAACCACTTCACGGTGCCCTCGGTCTGGGTGGCCGGGCCGCCTGCCGGACGGCGCGGGCCGCCGCGATCGCCGCCCCGGTCATTAAAGCCCCGGTCACCACCGCGATCGTTGAAGCCACGGCTGTCGCCCCGGCCACTGAACCCGCGATCACCGCCACGATCACCGCCCCGGTCGTTGAAACCACGGTTACCGAACCCGCGGTCACCCCCACGCTCGTTGCGGTCGCCGAAGCCACCCCGCTCGCCATAGGACGGGCGCGGCCCCTGGGCACGGCTGTCTCTTAT
>NZ_JAUQTX010000441.1:0-2660 GCF_059803775.1 Azospirillum sp. UFLA03-27
GCGATAGCTGTTATAGTCTCGTGGGCTCGGAGATGTGTATAAGAGACAGGTCTTGGACAGGTGCAGCCAACGGCGGTAGGCGTCCTCGCTCACGGGCGCGCGGTGCTTCAGGCCGATGCGGAGGATCTCCGGCAGGGCCAGCAGGACCTTCAGATCGGTCAGCCGCGGGCCGTGGCGCAGGTTCTTCCAGCTGTTGCCGATCCAGCTCCGCGCGAAGCGCCAGGGCAGCAGGCCGGCGGGGCAGCGGGCCACCTCGCGGATCAGGTCGTTGCGGTGGTTGTAGAAACGCTCCAGCCCCGGCTTTCGGCCCTTTTCGCTCTTGTCGTGATGGACCATGATTCCAGGCAGCGCGACCACTCGGTGGCCGGCGCCGATCAGCCGCAGGCAGCGGTCCTTCTCCTCCCCCTGGCGGTACAACTCCGGCATGTAGAGGCCGACGGCGGCGACCGCGCGGCGGCGCAGCAGATGACCGCAGCCGACGTACCAGGGCGCGTCGAAGGGGTCGGCCTGCGGCGGGAAATAGACCAGCCCGTCGCGCGTCTCGATGTTGCAGGCCACCGCTGCCACGTCCGCGTGCGTCTCCATGTGGGCCACCGCGCGGGCGAGGCCGTCCGGCTCGGCGAACCAGGAATCGTCGTCCACCGACAGCACGTAATCGCCCGCCGTGTTCACGAAGCCGAAGTTGCGGGCGTAGATCAGCCCGGCGTTGTGCGGCAGCCGGACGTAGCGGACGGTGGGGAACTCCCCCCGCACCATGGCGTCGGTGCCGTCCGTGGACCCGTCGTCCACCACCAGGATCTCCGCGACGGGGTGCGTCTGGGCGAGCAGGCGGGACAGCGCGGTGCGAAGCTCCGGCGCGCGGTTGAAGGTGGCGATGACGGCGCTGACGGTGGGCATCAGGCGACCTCGCTGGAGGAGGACGAGGCGGTGCGCGGCCGCTCGGGCAGGGGCAGCCGGACCGGCGGGCGCTTCAGCTCCTCCGGATACTCGTCGCGCAGGCCGGACAGGTAGCTGTCCAGGAAGACCCGCAGGCCACGGAAGTCCCGGTTCACCAGATAATGGGCGGTGTATTTGGCGATCATGCGCGGGATCACTCCGGCTTTCTCGTAGTTGGCGTGGATGTAACCCATGTTGCGGAAGAAATGCGGCGCCCGGTCGGCCCGCATCGTCTCCACCGTGCCCAGCCGACCGCCCAGCACCTTGTGCTCCGTCCGCGACATGCCGGGATGGATGTGCAGGGCCTTCACCGCCGTGCCGACCTTCAGCCCGGCGCGGCGCGCGCGCAGGGTGAACTCGTACTCGTCGCCCCAGATGAACATCTCGCGCTTCACGTTGCCGATCCGCTCGAACACCGCCCGCCCGATCAGCGTGCCGTTGAACAGGGCGATGGTGCCCGGCGCCAACCCGTCGACCGCGCGGGCCATCAGGCTGTCCGGGTCGCGGGTCCCCTGCATGGGGAAGGCCAGGGTGGAGCGGTCCTCGGCCGCCAGCACCAGCGGACCGACCATGGACAGGCCGTGGTGCCGCGCCTGGACCAGCAGTTCGGCCAGCGCGCCGGGCTGCGGAATGCCGTCGTCGTCGGTGCTCCAGATCCAGCGGGCGCCGAGACCGAGCGCCGTCTCGAAGGCGGTGTGGTAGGCGCCGGCGGACCCGCAGTTGGCCTGCCGCACCACGACCAGCGCGTCGTCCCACTCCTCCGCCTGAGCGGCCAGCCACTCCGGCGTGCCGTCGCTGGAGCCGCTGTCCACCACCACCAGCCGCTCCGGCCGCGGGTGCTGGCCGAGGATCGCCGCGACGCAGGTGGCCAGAAGCGGCAGGCGGTTGTGGGTGACGACGATCGCCACGACGCCGTGGGCCACGTCCGCCGGGACGCTGTTTGCGACGTCCGCCGGGACGCTGTTTGCCGAAAATTGGTCCTGAGCCATGGCTGGGCGGTTCCTCCTGGTCCTGTCCATCAGTCGGTTTGGGTGCGCGTGGGGGTGCAGTCGCCCTGGCCCGGCCAGCAGGGCAGGATGGCGACGTCGGGTGAGGGATCGGTGGCGCCGGACAGCACGCCCAGCCGCCCCAGCGTGCGGGCGACCGTCCGTGCCGCGTAGAGCTGCCCTTCCAGCCCCCAGCGGCTGCCGTTGGGCGCGTAGAGGTCGCGCACCCCGCCGGCGGCCAGCGCCGTCAGGCCGGAGGCCAGCGGCACCGCCTGGAGCGTCGGATCGGCGGCCATGACCTCATCCACCGCGGACCGCTGAGGCGGCGGATCGAGCAGGAAATCGGCGTAGACCGTTCCCTTGTCCGGCGCGACCAGCAGCAGGAAGCGCGTCGCCCCGTTGGCCTCCACCGCGTCCTGGATCGCGTGCAGCCCGGCGCGGCGCTCCTCCAGCAGGCGGTGGTCGGCGCGCCAGGGCTGGAAATCCTCCGCGCGGAAGAGGGTGGTCGTCGCGGCGGCGGAGCTGAACAGGCCCGCATAGGCCAGGGACCGCTCCTCCACCGGGCCACCGGTCACGTTCAGCAGCGCGCGCGGCAGCGCCTTGACCAGCAGGTCGAGCGCGTGGCCGACCGGCGGCGGGTTCCAGGCCTGGGCGCGTGTGCGCTCCAGGGACCGTGGCTGGCGGTTTAGGGGCTGGACCTGTCTCTTATACACATCTCCGAGCCCACGAGACTATAAC
>NZ_JAUQTX010000442.1:0-2668 GCF_059803775.1 Azospirillum sp. UFLA03-27
GCGGGATAGCTGTTATAGTCTCGTGGGCTCGGAGATGTGTATAAGAGACCGCTGGAGAGCGTGTTCAGCCATGACTCGCAAGGCGGCGACCGGCCCCAGGACCTGGGCGACCAGCTGGCCGACAAGGTAGTGTTGCAGGTGACCATCGGGCCGAAGCCGTCCCAGGCCTTCGACGACGGGCGCCGCATCACCTGCACGGGCCGCCTCGACGCCACGCCGGAGAACATCGCGCTCAAGAGCGAAGGGTAGGAACGACGCGCGGCAGATGACGGCGGGCCCGCGCCGTCCTATAAGTGCGGCCATGACCGACGCCATGCCCGACTCCGCCCCCATGCCCACCGCTTTCGACCCGCAGGCCCTGCCGCCGCTGCGCGAGGTGATCGCCCGCTTCGGGCTGGATGCCCGCAAGGCGCTGGGGCAGAACTTCCTGCTCGACCTCAACCTGACGGGCCGCATCGCGCGCTCGGCGGGCGACATGACCGGCGTGACGGTCGTGGAGATCGGTCCCGGTCCGGGCGGGCTGACCCGCGCCCTTCTGGCGACCAAGGCGAAGCAGGTCATCGCCATCGAGCGCGACCACCGTTTCATCGAGGCGTTGCAGGACGTGATCCAGGCGGCGGACGGGCGGCTGTCCATCGTCGAGGGCGACGCGCTGGAGGTCGACCCCATTCACATCGCCCCGGCCCCGCGGGCCATCGTGGCGAACCTGCCCTACAACGTGGCGACGCCGCTGCTGATCGGCTGGCTGGGGCGGATCGAGGAGTTCGTCAGCCTGACGCTGATGTTCCAGAAGGAGGTCGCGGATCGTCTGGTCGCAAAGCCGGGCAGCAAGGCCTACGGCCGCCTGTCGGTCATCACGCAGTGGCGGTCGGACGCGCGGGTGCTGTTCAACCTGCCGGCCAAGGCCTTCACCCCGCCGCCCAAGGTGGAGTCCACCATCGTCCACCTGACCCCGCGCGCCAACCCGGAGCCTGCGGAGTGGAAGGCGCTGGAGCAGGTGACCGCCGCCGCCTTCGGCCAGCGCCGCAAGATGCTGCGCCAGAGCCTGAAGAGCCTGGGGAACGCGGAGGCGCTGCTGGCCGCCGCCGGCATCGAGCCGACCGCGCGGGCGGAGGAAGTGGATGTGGCGGGGTTCGCGGCGCTGGCGCGGGCGTTTCGGGGGAGGTAGGTCCTTGCCCCCTCCCTAACCCTCCCCCGCTTCGCAGGGGAGGGAATTGAACTCCCTCCCTTGCGATAGCGGGGGAGGGAAGGGGCCCGCGGCGAAGCCGTGGGAAGGGTGGGGGCAACGCGCCGTCGCCTTACAGCGCCGCCTGCACGCTCTCCACAAACGCCGGCATCCCGACCTGCCGTGTCCGGCGCAGCCGCTCGGCGCGCAGGATGGCCTGAACCGCCTGCACGCTCTCGTCCACGTCGTTGTTGACGATCACGTAATCGTATTCGCCCCAGTGGCTGATCTCGTCCGACGCCTTGGCCATGCGCTGGGCGATCACCTCCGCCGAATCCTGGCCGCGGGCGTGGAGGCGGCGCTCCAGCTCGGTGCCCGAGGGCGGCAGGACGAAGACGCTGACCAGATCGGCGCGGGCGTTGGCCGCCAACTGCTGCATGCCCTGCCAGTCGATGTCGAACAGCACGTCCCGCCCGGCGCTCAGCGCCGTCTCCACGGCGTGGCGCGGCGTGCCGTAGCAGTTGCCGAACACGCGGGCGTGCTCCAGCAGCTCGCCCTGACCGGCCATGCGGTCGAACTCCGGCATGTCGACGAAGTAGTAATGGACGCCCGGCTGCTCACCGGGGCGCATCGGCCGGGTGGTGACGGACACCGACAGGGTGATGCCGGGGTCGCGGTCCAGCAGGCGGCGCGAAATGGTTGTTTTGCCAGCCCCGGAGGGGGAGGACAGCACGAGCATCAGGCCGCGCCGGGCGATCTTCGTGTTCATGGTCTTCAGCATCACTCGATGTTCTGGACCTGCTCGCGAAGCTGCTCGATGGAGGCTTTCAGCGACAGGCCGATGCGGGTCAGCTCCACGTCCGCGGACTTGGAGCACAGGGTGTTGGCTTCGCGGTTGAATTCCTGGCACAGGAAGTCGAAGCGGCGGCCGATGGCGCCCCCCTCCGCCAGCATGTCGCGGGCGGCCTGGATGTGGGCGCGCAGGCGGTCCATCTCCTCGCGCACGTCGGCCTTGGCGATCAGGATGGCCGCCTCCTGGGCGAGCCGCTCCTCCGGCAGGGCCGGGGCGGCGTCGAGCAGGGCGGCGACCTGACCGCGCAGCCGTTCGCGCAAGGCCTCGGGCTGAGTGCTGGCGCAGGTGGCGGCGGCGGTGATCAGCCGTTCGATCTCGTCAAGATGGCCGTTCAGGACGGCGACCAGACGCGCGCCTTCCGACAGGCGGGCGGTCACCAGCGCGCCGATCAGCCGACCGAGGTCGGCCTTCAGCGCGGCCTCCACCCGCTCCCGCGCGTCGCCCTCGTCCTCCTCCACCGGCTCGATGATGCCGCGCACGGCGAGCAGCGAATCGAGCCGCGGCGGGGCGGCCCCGGCGCCCTCGATCTCGCGCGCCAGCTCCAGCACCTGGGCCAGAAGCTCGCGGTTGATGCGGAGCTGCGACACCGACTGGCTGCGGGTGACGGTCAGGTTCACGTTGACGCTGCCGCGGGCCAGTCGCTTGGGGAT
>NZ_JAUQTX010000443.1:0-2646 GCF_059803775.1 Azospirillum sp. UFLA03-27
CGTATAATCGTCGGCAGCGTCAGATGTGTATAAGAGACAGTGCCCGCCCTGATGGCCCACCACGCCGCACTTCATGGCGACCGGTTGAACGACGACGTGACCGCGCTCTGGATCACCCGCCGCTGACGCGCCGCAGCAATTTATCCATTGGCCCCATATCCTTATTCGAGTTATGGATATTGCTGCGTCGGGCGACGTGTAACAGGAGACGGAACGGATATGGCTTCGATCATGATCAAGAAGGCCGGCGAGGGCCTGATTTCCCAGGCTCACCGCAACGCCGACGTTGGCCCGACCAGCGGCAGCTCGGTCGTGTACGAGATTCTCAACGTGCCGGCGGGCGTGTCGGTGGACGACGTCATCGCCGCCTTCAAGACCTTCAAGCCGGCGGACAAGAAGTACGAGTACGACTACGCCGACCTGTCCAAGTAAGGCGCTCGTTCGCCCTTCCCGCGGTTCCCGCAAGGGCGGAAACCGCGGGAAACGGCCTTTACCCCTTCTTGGGGAAGCGCTCGATCCAGCGCTCCAACTCCGCCACATGCTCCGCCTCTTCCGAGGCGAACTCCTCCGCCATCATGCGGACCTCCGGGTCCGTGGTGGAGGCCGCCACGTCGGCGTAGAAGGCGTGCCCGCGCTTTTCGCTGTCGAGCGCCAGTTCCAGCGCGTACTCCACCGTCATCAGATAGTGCGAGCCTTCCATGGAGGCCGCTTCCGGGCTCTCGTCGTCCGGCCACTGGAAGTCTTCCGGGGCGAGCACCGGCACGTCGCGGAAGGCGGAGCGCTTGCGGGCGTCCGCCAGATGCAGGCGCGAGAACTCGGCCATCTTGGCGAAAAAGGCGGCGACGTCCGCGTTGCCGTAGGTCTTCATGGCTTCCGACAGGTCGGCGAAACGGTTGGCGGCGTCCTCCTCCAGCGCGCAGGCGTGGGCGAGGAACAGGGCGGGGTCGTGAATGTTGGCCATCGGGTCCTGAGATCGTTAAGTCACAAATGTATTGTGGTTATTTGAACCATAACGCCTTGTTGCGAAAGGTTCTCGGATCGCTGGCCGGTTGCGGGCGTCTGCGACACTTTGACACACCCTCTACGATCTGCATCCGGAGGCGCAGCCCTCGCTCCGACGGCGAAGGGCGGGCAACATGAAACCTCTGCAATGATCGCCAAGAAACGCCGCCACGCGCTTGACCGGCTTCAATTCCAGGAATAGATCAGCACCAACGTCACCGCATGATTGACGGGCGTCCGGACGCGCGGTCCGGTCCCGCGCCGAGAAAGCAACAGATGGACAGCCACAGTCGTCGACCCCGACGAATCTTCGGTACTCTGCCGATCCTGGGCTGACCTTTTCGCAGGTTCGCCACGGCCGGCCGCGATGCCGACAGCCGCACAGGTGAACCATGGTGACGTCTTCCATCACCATTCCGATGCCGTTCCGCGCGCTCACACACCAGGGCGCGTGCGTGCCCCTGCCGCCGCCAGCGCCGGGCTGACCGCCATCCTCTCCCTTTGACGCCCGCCCGACGCCGCACGGCGTCGGGTGCCTGCACACGCCGATTGCGCATGCCGAACGCGGCCGGACTCCGATCCGGCCGCAGGATGGAGGGGCCATGGTCTGGACCCAGACAAGCGTTTCCGTGAAAACGGCGGCCGCCACGCCCAATCGCTGGGACCTCGTGGCCCTGCCGCTGGTCGTCGGCCTGCTCGCCCTGGCCGCCGTCGGCGGTCACCAGATGACAGCACCATTGGCGAGCCTCGACGCGCCGGCCGTCTCGCTCGACCCCTGGAACCTGCCGGACTACGCGCTGCGCTCGACGCTGCGCATGCTGGCGGCGATGGCGGCCTCGCTGCTCTTCACCTTCACCTACGCCACGCTGGCGGCCAAGAGCCGCCGGGCCGGCATGGTGCTGATCCCGGTTCTGGACGTGCTCCAGTCGGTGCCGGTGCTCGGCTACATCTCCTTCACCGTGGTCTTCTTCCTGTCGCTGTTCCCCGGCAGCGTGCTGGGCGCCGAATGCGCGGCGATCTTCGCCATCTTCACCAGCCAGGCCTGGAACATGACCTTCAGCGTCTACCAGTCGCTGCGCTCGGTGCCGCGCGACCTGGACGAGGCGGCCACCAGCTTCCGCTTCTCCGGCTGGCAGCGCTTCTGGCGGC
The DNA here is from genome assembly GCF_059803775.1 of Azospirillum sp. UFLA03-27. Taxonomy (NCBI): domain Bacteria; kingdom Pseudomonadati; phylum Pseudomonadota; class Alphaproteobacteria; order Rhodospirillales; family Azospirillaceae; genus Azospirillum; species Azospirillum sp. UFLA03-27. Next base: position 2,152 of record NZ_JAUQTX010000443.1, read on the forward strand.
TGGAGGCGCCCTTCGCCATGCCGGGGCTCGTCTGGAACATGATGATGTCGATGTCCGGCGGCTGGTTCTTCGTCGTCGCGTCGGAGGCGATCACCGTCGGCGACCACACCGTCACGCTGCCCGGCATCGGCTCCTATCTGGCCGAGGCCATCGCGCAGAAGGACCTCGGCGCCGTCGGCTGGGCGGTGCTGGCGATGCTGGCGGTCATCCTGCTCTACGATCAGTTCCTGTTCCGCCCGCTGGTCGCCTGGGCCGACAAGTTTCGCTTCGAGCAGACCGGCGCGCAGGAGGCGCCCGAGTCCTGGGTGCTGCGGCTGTTCCAGCGCACCCGCGTCTGCCGCTCGCTGCTGGCGCCGGTCGAGGCTCTGCTCGGCCGGGTGGCGTGGCTGCGCCTGTCCCCCCTCTCCTCACTCACCGCCGCCCTGCCCCCGGCCCTGCGGTGTCGGATCACCGCTGTCTCTTATACACATCTCCGAGCCCACGAGACTATAACAG
>NZ_JAUQTX010000444.1:0-2548 GCF_059803775.1 Azospirillum sp. UFLA03-27
CCCCCCCCCCCCCCCCCCCCCCCCCCCCCCCCCCCTTTTCAAGCATAAGACGGCATACGCGATAGCTGTTATAGTCTCGTGGGCTCGGAGATGTGTATAAGAGACAGCGTCTGGAGGGCGCGATGGGGAAGATCGTTCTTGAGGATGTTGAGGAAGGCACGCTGGACCGCCTGAAGGCGCTTGCGAGCAGCGCCGGGCGGACGCCGGAGGAGGAGGCGAAACTGCTGTTGGCAGGCGCCTTGGCGCGCGAAGCCGGCGAGCAGGCGCGCCGTCACGACCTGCTGGAGCGGATGCGGCGGACCGCGGCCATGACGCCGCCGGGATTTCACGTCGATATGACCGATCTCATTCGCGAGGACCGCGACCGGTGAAAGTCGTCGATGCCAGCGTCGCCATGAGGTGGTCGATCCAGGACGGTTACACGTCCTTGGCTCAGGCTCTCGTCAGCGGCGGGGGAATGCTCGTCGCCCCCGATCTGGTGGTGCCGGAAGTGACGAACGCTTTGTGGAAGATGCGCCGGTCCGGCCTCATCAGCGAGGAGCAGGCGGACCGGGCGTTGGCGGAAATCCCGCAAGCCTACACGATGCTTGTGCCGATGTCGGGGTTGATCCGACGGGCCTTCTCCATTGCCGTGGCCCTCGATCATCCGGCCTACGACTGCTTTTATCTGGCGCTGGCCGAGGAACTCGGCGCGCCGCTCGTCACGCTGGACAAGCGCCTGCACTCCCGCACCCGCTCCACCCCTTGGGAAGCGTTGACCGTTCTGCTGGGCGGCGGCACTGTTCCCGTCTGAAAACAACAAACGCATCAAGCAAAATTCGAGAGGGACGAGTCACATGTCCGACACCAAGCCGCCGGCCGCGCAGCCGGCCAACCGCCGCGTCATCCGAGCGCCGCACGGCACGGAACTGTCCGCCAAGTCCTGGCTGACCGAGGCGCCGCTGCGCATGCTGATGAACAACCTCGACCCCGACGTCGCGGAGAACCCGGACGAGTTGGTGGTCTATGGCGGCATCGGACGGGCGGCGCGGAACTGGGATTGTTTCGACGCCATCGTGGCGTCGCTGAAGACCCTGAACGAGGACGAGACGCTGCTGGTCCAGTCGGGCAAGCCGGTCGGCGTCTTCCGCACCCACGCGGACGCGCCGCGTGTGCTGATCGCCAACTCCAACCTCGTGCCGCATTGGGCGACCTGGGACCATTTCCGGGAGCTGGATGCCAAGGGCCTGATGATGTACGGCCAGATGACCGCCGGGTCCTGGATCTACATCGGCAGCCAGGGCATCGTCCAGGGCACCTACGAAACTTTTGTGGAGGTCGGGCGGCGGCATTACGGCGGCGACCTGAAGGGCCGTTGGATTCTGACCGGCGGGCTGGGCGGCATGGGCGGCGCGCAGCCGCTGGCCGCGACCATGGCCGGGGCGTCCATGCTGGCCGTTGAATGCTCCGCCCGCAGCATCGAGCGGCGGCTTGAGACCAAGTATCTCGACCGCTCGGCCACCAGCCTCGACGAGGCGATGGCGATCCTGTGGGAGGCCCAGGCCACCGGCAAGGCGGTGTCGGTCGGTCTGCTCGGCAACGCCGCGGAGGTGTTCCCGGAACTGGTGCGGCGTGCCAAGGCCGACCCGCGCTTCCGGCCCGACGCGGTGACCGACCAGACCAGCGCCCACGACCCGCTGAACGGCTATCTGCCCGCCGGCTGGACGATGGAGGAGGCCGAGACGAAGCGCCGCACCGACCCGGCGGCGGTGGTCGCGGCGGCCAAGGCGTCGATGGCGACCCATGTCCGCGCCATGCTGGACTTCCACGCCATGGGCGTGCCGACGCTGGACTACGGCAACAACATCCGTCAGGTCGCCAAGGACGAGGGGGTGGCCGACGCCTTCGCCTTCCCCGGCTTCGTGCCGGCCTACATCCGGCCGCTGTTCTGCCGCGGCATCGGTCCCTTCCGCTGGGCCGCCCTGTCCGGCGATCCGGAGGACATCTACCGCACCGACGCCAAGGTGAAGGAGTTGATCCCCGACAACCCGCACCTGCACAACTGGCTGGACATGGCGCGCGAGCGCATCCGCTTCCAAGGCCTGCCGGCGCGCATCTGCTGGGTGGGTCTGGGCGACCGGGCGCGGCTCGGCCTCGCCTTCAACGAGATGGTGGCCAAGGGCGAGCTGAAGGCCCCCATCGTCATCGGGCGCGACCATCTGGACAGCGGCTCCGTCGCCAGCCCGAACCGCGAGACGGAAGGAATGATCGACGGGTCGGACGCGGTGTCCGACTGGCCGCTGCTGAACGCGCTGCTGAACTGCGCCTCGGGGGCAACCTGGGTGTCGCTGCACCATGGCGGCGGCGTCGGCATGGGCTTCAGCCAGCATTCCGGCATGGTCATCGTCGCCGACGGGACGGACGCCGCGGCCAAGCGGCTGGAGCGGGTGCTGACCAACGATCCGGGCACCGGCGTGATGCGCCACGCCGACGCCGGCTACGACATCGCCAAGGACTGCGCGAAGGAGCAGGGGCTCACGCTTCCGATGATCCGCTGACGGGTTTGGCG
>NZ_JAUQTX010000445.1:0-2493 GCF_059803775.1 Azospirillum sp. UFLA03-27
CTCCATTGCTCGACGGAAGCCGTGATGATCGGCCACCCGCCGCCCCGCCGGCCGCCCCAACGGCTGGACGAGAGCGCCGATCCGGGGCCGGAGGCGCTGGCCGGTGCCTACTGCCGGTCCAAGTATCTTGCGGAAAAGGACGCGCTGGCCGCCGCGGCGCAGGGGCTGCCGGTGGTGGTGGTCAACCCCACGGCGCCCATCGGCCCCGGCGATCGGCTGCCCACCCCGCCGAACGCCATGCTGCGCCTGTTCCGGCGCGGCGGGCCGCGGCTGATCCTGGATTGCGTGCTGAACCTCGTGGACGTGCGTGACGTGGCGCAGGGGATGATCCTGGCCATGGAGGGAGGACGAATCGGGGAGCGCTACATCCTGGGCGGCACGGACGTCGGACTGGGCGATCTGGCGCAGCGGATCGACCGGCTTTGCGGGCGCCCGCCGCTCCGTCGCTATCCCGTACCGCCCGCCCTGGCGCTGGGGGCCGCGCGGGTGGAGGAATGGCTGTCCGACCATGTGACCCGCCGCCCACCGACCGCGCCGGTCACCGGAGTCCGGCTGGCGCTGGGCGGCGGCGGGTTCGACAGCGGCAAGGCGATGCGGGAACTGGGCTACACGGTCCGGCCGCTGGACGTGAGCCTGAGGGCGGCGTTGGCGTGACCTCTGCCCGTCAGCCGATCCGCGCGCGCACCGCGGTCAGCAGGCTGCACAGCCCGCGGTCGTGGATGCCGATGGCCTCCAGATGGGCGACCGTGTTGGCGAGGTAGTCCAGGTTCGGACCGCGCTCGCCCCGGCAGCAGGCGATGCGCTCGGCCATGGCGGTCTCGTCCATGCAGCCGCAATACTGCCGATGGCGGCGGTCCACGACGAAGGTGCAGGCAGTGACCGGCGCCCCGCCGTCGCGCGGGCGCACCGGCAGCAGCTTCGGCCGGTAGACGCGGTTCAGCATCTCCCGGTCCCACAGACAGTCCAGCGTCTCCGGCACCCGCTCCGCCGCCACGCGGAAGACGATTCCCCGGCAGGAGCCGCCGCGGTCCAGACCCAGCACCAGCCCCGGCCGCTCCGGCGTGCCGCGGTAGCGGTGGGAGGAGACGCAGAAGCGGCGGTGGTAGCCGCCCAGCACCGCCGGATGGCGCTCCAGAAAGGGGAACTCCGGGTTCCACATCAGCGAGCCGTAGGCGAAGACCCAGAGGTCGGCGCCGGGCGTCACGGCGATGTCGGCAGACCAGGAAGAGGCGGATGATGCCGTGCGCTGCGCCGGTGCGATGACCGGAAGCTCGGCAACAGGCGATTGCGTATCGAGCAGCATGACCCTTAAGTAATGCAGCGTGCGCCGACTGGTGGCGACACGGTGAATGCTAGCACGGCCCCTGGCCGCCCGCTATAAGGTGGGTGCCACAAAACGGAAATGCCACAGATGCGCGTTGGGAAGATCTTGGGATTCGCCGTTCTCGCCCTGGCCCTGCTGACCGGCGCCTATTCGGTCTGGTGGTGGCAAGCCGCAGCGGCGGTGGAGCGCGGCGTGCTTGCCTGGATGGACGAGCAGCGAGCGGCGGGCACCGTGGTGGCCCATGGTGGGCTGAGCGTCGGCGGCTACCCCTTCACCATCCGCGCCGCGCTGGAGGCGCCGCACCTCGCCACCCGCGACGTGGAATGGCGGGGCGCTAAGCTGGTGGCGGAGGCGCCGCCCTGGAACCACACGCGCATCGCCCTGTCGCTGCCCGGCGAGCAGCGGGTGACGGTGGTGCAGCCCAGCCAGCCGCCCTTCACACTCATCGCCCGCGACGGCGGCCGGGGTCATGTCGGCCTCACCCTGACCGGCCAGCCGGTGGAGGCGCGGCTGGCCTTCACCAACCTGGTGGCGCAGCCCGAGTCCCTGCCTGTTCCCATCGCCGCCCTGGACCTGACCGCCAGCCAGCCGTCCGAGCCGCCGGCCAGCCACAGCGACACCGGCCTCTCCGTCACGCTGGAAGCCCGCGGCGCCACCCTGCCCGAGGGCGCGCCGGACTCGCTGGGCCGCGAGGTGCAACGGCTCCTGCTGACCGCGCGCGTCCTCGGCCAGCCGCCCAAGCCGGAGCCGGCCAGCCTGTCGGCCTGGAGCCGCGACGGCGGCACGCTCCAACTCGACGGGCTGAATGTGGATTGGGGACCGCTGAAGCTGGCGATGAACGGCACGCTGGCGCTGGATGCCGCCTTGCAGCCGCAGGCCGCGCTGACGGCGGAGGTGCGCGGGTATCAGGCGGTGCTGGACGCGCTTCAGGGGATGTTCCGGCCCAAGGAATTGGCGATGGCCCGCACCATGCTGGGCCTGCTGGCCCGCCCCACCGGGCCGAACGGCGAGCCGGTGCTGACCGCCCCGGTCACCCTGCAGAACCGCGGGCTGTTCCTGGGGCCGCTGAAGGTCGCGGCGTTGCCGGCGGTGGTCTGGTAGGGGCGGCGCATTGCCCCCTCCCTAACCCCTGTCTCTTATACACATCTCCGAGCCCACGAGACTATAAC
>NZ_JAUQTX010000446.1:0-2457 GCF_059803775.1 Azospirillum sp. UFLA03-27
GTCGGCCGTGTTCTCCTCAACCGAAAAGAATCACGACCAACCGGCCGTGCACAGCCCTTTTTCCGCATCCTGCTAGGCTCAAGGTACGGCCGACGGCGCGCGGCGCAGCGCGTTCAGAAGAATCCCGATCGTGGTTCCGTTGTGGAGCACGGCAGTGCTCACCGGAGACAGCAGACCCAGCGCGGCGGCGCCGAGGATCGCGCTGTTCAGACCGACAGTCAGGCGGTAGTTGCGGGCGATCAGCGCCATGGCGGCGTTCGCCGTCTCCTTGGCATCGGCCACCCGTTCGATCCGGTCCTCCAGAAGCGCCACGTCGGCGGTCAGCCGGGCGATATCGGCTCCCTTCTGCATGGCGATCCCGACATGGGCGCCGGCCAGCGCCGGAGCGTCGTTGATGCCGTCGCCGACGAAGGCGATGCGCGCGCCCTCGCGGCTTAGATCCTCGATGATGCGAGCCTTGTCGGTGGGCAACAGGTCGGCGTGAAAGCCGTCGAGATGCAGTTCCGCGGCCAGTTCGGCGGCGCGGTCGCGGTGGTCGCCGGTCAGCATCAGCACCTGCCTCACCCCGGCCCGCCGCAGCCGCGCGATGGTCGCCGCGCTGGTCGCGCGCACGCTGTCTTTCAGCGCCAGAACGCCGGCCAGCACCCCGCCAAAGCCGATGAACAGCAGCGTCTTGCCGTCACGGTGCAGCGCGTCGATGGCCTCCCGGTGAGCCGTGGTGTCGACCCCCTCGTCGTCCTCGATGAAATGGCGGGAGCCGACGACGATGCGCTTGCCGTCGATGACGCTGGCCACCCCGTGGGCGACGATGAACTTCACCTCCTGATGGTCGAAGTGGCGGTTGTGCGTCTCCTTGGCGGCGTTGACCACGGCCATCGCCAGCGGGTGGAAGTAATGCTCCTCCACCGAGGCGGCGAGGCAGATCAGGTCGTCGGGGCTGAAGGTCGGGTCGAAGGCGATGGAATCGGTCACCTGGAGATCGCCGGTGGTCAGCGTGCCGGTCTTGTCGAAGATGACCGTGTCGGCCTGGGCCAGCCGTTCCAGTGCGTTGGCGCCCTTAATCAGGATGCCCGCCTGCCCTGCCCCATACATGGCCGACTTGAAGGCCACCGGGGTCGCCAGCTTCAGCGCGCAGGAATAGTCGGCCTGGAGCACCGACGCGGCGCTGCGCCAGTCGCCGGTCATCAGGAAGGAGCCGCCGGCCAGCTTCAGCACTGTGGGAACCAGCCGGTCGGCCAGCCGCGCCGCGTCGAGCTGCGCCTCGCTCTTGACGGTCAGCGACTGTTCGACGTAATCGGCGATGCGGGCGGCGGCGGTGTGGCTGCCGACATGCTCGGCGTAGACGACCAGCCGGCCCTCCTCCATCAGCGTGCCGGACAGGACGGCGGAGCCGCGCTGTTTGACCACCGGGGCGCTCTCGCCGGTCATGGCAGCCTCGTTGACGGTCGCCTCCCCGCTCAGCACCGTGCCATCCACCGGGATCACCGTCCCGGCGCCGATGACCACGCTGTCGCCGACCATGACGGTGTCGGCGGGCACCTGAATCTCCACCCCGTCGCGCAGCAGCCACACCTGATCGCTCGACGGGCGCAGCAGCCGCTTCAGCAGCGCGTCCGACCGGCGGGCGATGGACTCCTCCATGTATTCGCCGAGCGCCAGCATGAAGACGGTGGTGTTGGCCGCCGTGAAATCCCGCCGCGCCAGGGAGATCGCCACCGCCGCCGCTTCCAGCACATGGGAATTGACGCCCTCCCGCCCGTAGATGGCCATGCCCTCGCGCAGCATCGGCATCGCGACGGCCAGCGACAGCGGCAGGCGCAGCGGCATGGGCAGCAGGAAGCCGCTGGCCAGCGTGGCGAGGCTGCGGACCAGCGTCGCGACGTGATTCTCCCCGCCCTCCTCCGCCGCCGCGGCGGGCGGCGGCGGTTCCGGAATCGGCAGGGCGGCCAACGCGAGGCACAGCGCCGTGGCGTCCGTCATCGCCGGATCGTAGCGGACAGCCAGCGACCGCGCGGCGCGGCTCGCCCGGACCGACGTCACGCCGGCGACCGCCTCCACCACCCGGTGCAGGGTCGCCGCGTCGTCGGGGGCGCCGGGGCGGCAGGCGTAGCGCAGCCGGATGCGCCCCGGAACCCGATGGACCGGCTCCAGCCGCAGGAACCAGGGCAGGCCGCTCATAACGGTCCGGCCTGTTCCGCCTCCAGTTCGGCCTGGAGGTCGGCCATCTGCTCCTTCATCTCGGCAAGGCCGCCGGCGAGGTTGCCGTACAGCTTCAGGCCGGACTTCACGATCTTGCCGCGCAACTCCTCGTCGGACAGCACATAGGCCGCCGCCGCCCCGACCAGGAGCCCGACCAGGAACTGCTCGGACCGGCGCGACGGGAGAAGACCACTCAGCCCGCCGAGAAGCCCCTGCCCTGTCTCTTATACACATCTGACGCTGCCGACGATTATACGC
>NZ_JAUQTX010000447.1:0-2436 GCF_059803775.1 Azospirillum sp. UFLA03-27
GGGAGGGGAGGGGCGGCCGATCATCAGACCATGGTTATCCCGATCCGGTTCGCCGGGTCTAGTTCCCCGTGCGGACGTTCAGCACCCGTTCGCTGCCGCCGCGCAGGACAGTCACCTGAAGGGGCGTGCCGACCCGCACCAGCCCCATGCGGTTGCGGAAGTCGGTGGCGCTGCGCACCGGGCGCCCGTTCACCGCGGTCACCACGTCGCCGCTGCGGAAGCCGGCGCGGTCGGCGGCGGACCCGCGCTCCACCTGGGCGATGACCGCCCCGGCGTCGCCGGTCAGATTCATGCTGTCCGCCAGATCGGGGGTCAGGTCCTGGATGGAGACCCCCAGCCGGCCGCGCCGCACCTCGCCGTACTCGACCAGCTGCTCCATCACCGAGCGGACGATGCTGACCGGGACGGCGAAGCCGATGCCGACCGACCCGCCCGCCGGGCCGATGATGGCGGTGTTGATGCCGACCAACTCCCCGTTGAAGTTCACCAGCGCGCCGCCGGAGTTGCCGGGATTGATGGAGGCGTCGGTCTGGATGAAGTCCTCGTACCCCTCGATCTTCAGCCCGCTGCGGCCGAGCGCCGAGACGATGCCGGAGGTCACCGTCTGGCCCAGCCCGAAGGGGTTGCCGATGGCGACCAGGAAATCGCCGACCTTGAGCTGGTCCGAATCGCCCCAGGGCAGGGCGGTCAGCTTCTCCGCCTCGATCTTCAGCAGCGCGATGTCGGTCGCCGCGTCCCGCCCGACCAACTTGGCGCGCAGGCGGCGGCGGTCCTTCAGGGTGACGGCGATCTCCTGCGCGTTCTCCACCACATGGGCGTTGGTGATGACGTAGCCGCGCCGCGCGTCCACGATCACGCCCGACCCGGCGCTGACCTGCGGGCGGGCCTGCTGCTCTGGAACGTTGAAGAAGCGGCGGAAGAAGGGGTCGCGGAGCAGCGGGTTCTCGGCCTGCGGCGCCCGCGACAGGACGGCGATGTTGACGACGGCGGGGGTCACCTGTTCCAGCATCGGCGCGATGGTCGTCACCCCGGTGACCCCGGCGGGCAGGGCAGCCGCGGCGGGGGCCAGACCCGCGCCCGGAACGCCGATCCCCAAAAGCCCGGCCATGCACGCCGCCCCCGCAAATCGAAGCGCCGCGAACCGAAGCGTCGTCGTCATCGGCATCTTGTCCCCGTTCCTGTTGTTCCGTGCTGCCTTGGCGCGGCTGATGTGGGCGAGCGGCGCCCGTGGGTCAAGCCTGCGCACCCTTTGCCCCGCCGCGCGCCGCGCGCCGCGCCTGAGTATAGGGCAGCGCCAGCGACGGGAGGATCCTCCATACCGCAGCCCGCCGTCTTTCCGGGCTCCGCTCCGGCGATCGACTTCCATGCTTGGTTGCATGATGACGGGGTGCGGCATCGAGGCACCGCCCATGACTTCATTAAGACTTTGTTCAGCGGGATCTGCGAGGCAGAGATGTGCAGGATTTGCCTGAAATCCAGGCCATGTCTGGTGTAACCTCAGTTTTCCTAAGACGTGCTTTCCTCCATGGCGGATTCTCAACAGCGGCCCGCCGACGGTGACGACGATGAGCGATGTTCCTCTGATGGAACTGACCGAGCATGACTACCTCCAGATGGAGGAGGCGCTGTCGCAGACCGCGCGCGGCCGCGCGTTCCTGCGCATGCGCGACCGACGATCCCGCGTGGTCGCGGTGGACGAGTTCCACCGGCTGACCGGCGCGCTGGAGCAGCAGGTCAACCGGCTGCGCGGGGTGGACCCCGGCGCCTTGCCCCGTCCGGTGCCGGGTGGCGGGGTGGGGCAAGGCTTGGGGGATGGCCTGCAGCTTCAGCAGGAGTTGATGTCGATCACCCAGGTGGTGCGTGAGACGCGCAGCGACATCGCCGCACTGCGCCCCGCCGACACCGGGTCGAACCGCATCGAGGCGGCGACCGGCGAACTGGACGAGATCGTCGCGGCGACCGAGCGGGCGACCACCGACATCCTGAACGCCACCGAGAAGATCCAGGAGATCACCCAGGGCATCCCGCGCACCGATCCCGACATCGCGGAAATGGTCGACGCCATCGACGCCTGGAGCATCGAGATCATGACCGCCTGCGCCTTCCAGGACATCACCGGTCAGCGCACCACCAAGGTGGTCAACACGCTGCGCTACATCGAGCAGCGCGTGAACACGATGATCGAGATCTGGGGCGTCGACCGCATCGCCACCGCCTCGGAAACCGCGTCCATGGGCGAGGGGGCGTCCCACCGCAAGCTGGGCGACACCCGGCCCGACGCGCATCTGCTGAACGGCCCGCAGCTCGGCGGGCCGGAGGTCAGCCAGGACGACATCGACGCCCTGTTCGACACGCTGGCCACCCAGATCCCCCAGGTGCTGGAACGGGCGGAACCTGTCTCTTATACACATCTGACGCTGCCGACGATTATACGCG
>NZ_JAUQTX010000448.1:0-2371 GCF_059803775.1 Azospirillum sp. UFLA03-27
GCGTATAATCGTCGGCAGCGTCAGATGTGTATAAGAGACAGGCCGTGCGGAATGCCGTCGAGGAACCGCCCGAGATAACGGCGCTGCTCCTCCGTCAGCGCCGTGTCGCCGAGCGCCGTGATGGCGACCACCGGCACCTTTGCGCGCTGGATGCGCTGGCGCAACCGCTCGTCGAGTGCCGGCAGGGTCGGCTGGTCAAACAGGATGTCCAGCCCGATCGCCCGCACCCCCGCCGCCTCCAGCGTCCCCACCAGATCGGCGAGGAAGCCGCGGTCCACCGGCGACCGGCAGGCCAGCGTGGCGAACAGATCCTCTCCCAGCGTCACCAGCACGATGCCGGGATGCTGCGGGGCGGGCGGCGTGAAGTAGGCGATGGCGAGGTCGCGGAAGCTCTCATCGGCGGAGCGCAGGGGCGGCACCAAACGGGTCAGCCCCAGTGCCGCCGCCGACACGCCGACCACCGCGGCCAAGCCGACCAGTCCTTTGGCGAGCCACGGGGCTTTCGCCCAACCCGGCCTGCCCCCCGATGTCCCCAACGGCGGCGCCCTCACTCCACGCGCAAGATCACCTGCGCCATCACCAGTTCGGTCTGCTTCAGCGAGGCGAGTGTCCGCTCCAGCCGGGCCGCCGCCTCGTCGGACAGGGGCCGGAAGGCGTCCTGACGCCCTGGCAGGTCAGCGCCGAGATCGCGCCCGGCGGCGAAGCAGCGCACCTCCTGGTCGGCGGACAGGCTCCCCGACCGCTCCGCCGCGCGCAGCGGCACCGGCATGCGGTCGCCGGCCAGCGTCAGGGTGCGGTGCCCCTCCACCAGCGAGCTGGCCGATGGGCCCGGCGGGTAGATCGGCGTCAGCTGGCCGCGCGTGTTGCGCAGGTAGCAGTATAGGTGCGCGTCCCGGTTCGTCTGGAGCACCAGCGTCACCGCCTCCCCGGACCGGTAGGTCGGGTAGAGGCCGCGGTCGGTGGCGAGATAGAGGTTCAGCGGCGCCACGCTGTCCCGCACCGGGTCGAGCAGGGCCGCCGCCTGCGCGGCGCAGCCGGCGCCGGCCAGCCGGATGGCCAGCTCCGCGCCTTGTCCCGTCCCGATGCCATCTGCGGCGATCACGCGCAGGGTCAGGCTGTGGCGCACCCGCCCGTCCGGCCCGGCGACCGAGACGGCGGTGCCGTCGGTCATCGAAATCTCGCGCGGCCAGGGCACCGCGGCTCCCTTGTCCCAGCGCAGCGTGGCGGCCTCGCCCCCTTCCGCGCGCAGGGTGGCCGGGATCAGCGCCGGATCGGAGGGCTTGCGCAGCAGCACGGTGCCGCCGGACTTCACGCATTGGGTTCCGGCCCGGCCGGGGTCGAGGGTGAAGACCTGCTCCTCCCCCTTCTGCATCGGGGTTCCGACCGCGCGGGCGGCCCCCAGGTCGGTCTGGAAGAAGCGCTCCCCGCCGACGAGGCTGCCCACTCCGCCCCAACCCGAGGCGTCGGGCATGCGGTCGAGCGACCCGTCGAACGGTCCCTTGATCCGCAACATACGCCCGTTGGCGAAGAGGAACATGGCGTTGGCACCGTCCGGCACGGTGACCGCCGCGCCGTCGGGAACCAGTTGCCCCTGGGCGTAGCCGGGGGCAGTGGAGGCGACGACCACCGCCTGCTCCGCCGCCGCGCGGCCGGCGGTGAAGCCGACCGCTCCGACGGCGGCCAGCGTCAGGGCCGTCACCACGAGTCCGCTCAGGGTCCTGTGCGCCATGCTGGCCTCCACCGGCGGGGATCGCGGAATCATTGGCGTTTCCCGGACGCCTGTCCAGGCGGCGAAGGGGGAAGGACGGGGCTGCGGACCCGGCCCAAAGAAGGGCGGACGCCGTGAACGGACGGGCATGGTCGGACCTCCGAAATGATGCGCACCGGCCAAACCGCCGGCCCGTCGAGGCTAGACGGCGGAGGACGGCGGCCGCTGTGAGGCGCAGCACAAAGTTGCGCAGGAGTTGGGCACCCTCCAACGTACTCAGTGTGGCGGGCGCCACAGCGCGGCCCGGTCCAGCCCCTTAGAGTGCCGGGCAGGACCGGCGCCCCGTTGGTCCGCCCCAGCGCCCGAGGAGACCGACCATGACCGCCCGCCGCACCAAAGCCGATGTCGCCGAAGGTTTCGATGACCGCTTCGCCCGTCATGGAATCTTGGAGGTCGCCTATCTGCGGTCGGTGGAGATCGACGGCCTGCCCGCCTACGCCGTGTACGCCGCCAATGGCACCTGCCTGTGGCTGGACACCGACCGCGCATCGGCAGGGGCGACACTTCAGGAGCATGGGATGGAGCTGGTCAGCGTGCATTGAGAAAGCGGAGTTGATGGGGGCCTGTCTCTTATACACATCTCCGAGCCCACGAGACTATAAC
>NZ_JAUQTX010000449.1:0-2430 GCF_059803775.1 Azospirillum sp. UFLA03-27
CAAAATCTGGCCCGATCTTCGTCTGCACGAAGGATTCGAACGGCTTGCCGAGCGGCATCCCACCGCTCCGGCGGTGGTGACGGAGGCCGGCATCCTCGACTATGCCGGGCTGGACGCGGCGGCCAACGCGCTGGCCCACGCGCTGCTGGCGCTGGGGCTGGGCAGGGAGGAGCCGGTCGGCGTTCTGGCGGAGCGATCGGGCGATCTGCCGCGAGCGTTCCTCGGCATTCTCAAGGCGGGCGGCGTCTATGTGCCGATGGTCGCCGACCTGCCGCCGGAGCGGCTGGCGAACATGGCGCGTCAAGCGGGGATGCGGCTGCTGATCGCCCTCGACGGGCTGCCCATACCGGACGCGCTGGCCGATGCCCTGGCCGCCAATGGCAACACGGAACGACCGCAGGCCGTCCTGCGCCCCGAATCCCTGGACGGCGACAGCCTCGCCAGGTCCGCGGAGCGCCCGGACCGGTCCGGTCCGGCGAATGCACTGGCGGTCATCCTTTTCACCTCCGGTTCCACCGGCCAGCCGAAGGGCGTGCTGATCCAGCACGACGCCTGCGTGAATCTGGCGCTCGGCCACACGGAAGCGCAGGATGTCGGGCCGGGTGACCGGGTGCTGCTGTCCACCTCCCCTGGCTTCATCCTGGGTTTTCGGGAGCTGTGCCTGCCGCTGCTCTCCGGGGCCGCCTATGTCCCGGCCTCGCGCGCGCTGATCGACGATCCGACGCGGCTGCTCGATCATATGGCCCGGCTAGGCGTGACCATCGCCCTGTTCACCCCCTCCTACCTGCGGCTTCTGCGCGGGGCGGTGCCGGCCGGGCTGCGCATGATCCTGACGGCCGGGGAGCGGCCGAACCCCGACGACGCGCGGCATTACGCCCGCCACCTCGACTATTGGAACATGCACGGCGCCACCGAGGTCTGCGGCACCATCTGCATGCACAAGGTGAATCCGGACGGCGACGGCCCGCTGCCCAGCGGACGGCCCTTCACCAACAACGCCGTCCATTTGCTCGACCGCCACGGCAACGAGGTCCCTGACGGCGCGGTCGGGGAGATCCACGTCGTCGGGCGCGGCGTCTCGCGCGGCTACCTGAACCAGCCCGAACTGTCGGCGGAGAATTTCGTCGAGACGCGCTTCGGCCGCGCCTACCGCACGCACGATCTGGGGCGCTGGAACGAAGACGGCGACCTGGAGACGCTGGGCCGCGCCGACGACATGGTGAAGGTGTCCGGCCAGTCGGTGTCGCTGGGTGAGATCGAGCGCACATTGCTGCGCCACCCGCTGGTCAGTCGCGCCGCCGCCCTTCAACACCAGGGCCGCCTGACCGCCATCGTCGAGAGCGCCGATCCGGAGGCGGCGCAGTCGGAAGACTGGCGCGCCTTCCTCGCCCGCAGCCTGCCTGCCTATATGGTGCCCGCGCAGGTGAAGGCCGTGGCGCGGATGCCGATCAGCTCCGCCGGCAAGACCGACCGCCGCGCCCTGCTGGCGCTCGCCGAAAAGGCATTGACCGCCGCGCGCGGCACGGGCGGAACGCCGCCGCAAGGCGATCTGGAGCGGGCCATTGCCTCGGTCTGGGAAGAGGTTCTGGACACCCGTCCGGTGATGCGGGACGACCCGTTCTTCGCCATCGGCGGCACCAGCCTGCTCGCCATCGCGGTGGGGCAGCGCCTGCACGCGCTCGGCCATCCGGTGACGGTGCCGGTAATCCTGGCCTCCCAGACGGTGGAGGCGTTGGCCCGCCGAATCGCGGGGCGGAACGACGAGGACACTGGCCCGCCGGACCTGAGCGAAGGTCCTGCCACCGCCGGACAGGAGGATTTCTGGGTCGCCGCCAAGCTCGGCCTCGCCGCCGCCGGATCGCACGTCGTGCGCGTCCTGTCGGTGCGCGGCCCGGTTCCGGAGGTGGAGCGCTGGCGCGCCGCCTGGGCCGCCCTGCTGGAGCGTCACCCCGCCTTGCGCACCGCCTTCCACGCCGACACCGAAGGGCGGGTGGGCTGGCGCACGGTTCCCGCCACCGCCCTGCCGCCCTCTGCCGGCTTTTCCATCGACCGCTGCCACGTTCCGGAGGAGGCGCGGGAACTGATCGCCGGCTACGCCGAGACGCCCTTCGCCCTGACCCAGGCGCCGCTGGCCCGCGCCGGACTGATGCTCGTCGAATCCGGCAACGAAACGCTGTTCTGGTTCGTGCTGCATCATGCCGTGGTGGACGGCCAATCCGCCCGCACCGTGCAGGAGGATGTCCTGGCCCTGCTGCTTGGCCACGCCCTGTCGCCGGCGCCGCACGGCATCGCGCTGGCCACGCGGGACGAGACGCACCACCTCCGTTCCGACGGGGCGGCGCAGGACCGCGCCTTCTGGAACGCCAAGCTGGACGCCCTGCCGCCGGAGGCGTTCGAGGAGCTTCCGCTCGACCAACCACGCCCCACCAC
>NZ_JAUQTX010000044.1:0-34063 GCF_059803775.1 Azospirillum sp. UFLA03-27
ATAAGAGACAGGGGCTTCCTGTTCGGGGTGCTGGCGGGGACGGTGCTGGGGGCGCTCACCGGCTATCTGAGCTGGGCGCGCCGCCTGCTCGACCCCACCCTGCAGGCGCTGCGCTCCATCCCGTCGATCGCCTGGGTGCCGCTGTTCATCCTGTGGTTCGGCATCTTCGAGACCTCGAAGGTCATCCTGATCGCGGTCGGGGTCTTCTTTCCCATCTATCTGGCGCTGTCCGGCGCCATCCTGGACGTGGACCGCAAGCTGGTGGAGGTCGGGCGCATCTTCCGCCTGTCGGGGCCGGCGCTGGTGTGGCGCATCCTGTTGCCGGCGACGCTGCCCGCCTATGTGCTGGCACTGCGCGCCGGGCTGGGGCTCGGCTGGATGTTCGTGGTGGCGGCGGAGTTCATGGGAGCCAGCGAGGGGCTGGGCTTCCTGCTGACCGACGGGCAGATGACCGGCCAGCCGGCGACCATCCTCGCCTCCATCGTCGCCTTCGCTGTGCTGGGCAAGCTGACCGACGGTCTGCTGGCCGCCCTGTCCCGCCCGCTCCTGCGCTGGCAGGATTCCTTCAAGCCGGAGGGTTGAACCGATGCTGCGCATCGACGGGTTGAGCAAGCGCTACCCCAACGGCCATCTGGCGCTGGAGGGAATCGGGCTGGAGGTGGCGCCGGGGGAAATCCTCGGCGTCGTCGGCGGCTCCGGCTGCGGCAAGAGCACGCTGCTGCGGCTGGTCGCCGGGCTGGAAGCGCCGACCGCCGGGGAGGTCGTGCTGAACGGCCAGCCGGTGCGCGGCCCGCGCGACGAGATCGGTTTCGTCTTCCAGGAACCGCGGCTGATGCCCTGGCTGCGCATCCGCGACAACGTGGCCTTCGGCATCCGCCACTTGCCGAAGGCGGAGCGGGAGGCCCGTACGGCTGAGGCGCTGGCGCGCGTCGGCCTCGCCGACTTTGCCGGGGCATGGCCGC
Source organism: Azospirillum sp. UFLA03-27 (assembly GCF_059803775.1). Lineage (NCBI taxonomy): Bacteria > Pseudomonadati > Pseudomonadota > Alphaproteobacteria > Rhodospirillales > Azospirillaceae > Azospirillum > Azospirillum sp. UFLA03-27. Next base: position 963 of record NZ_JAUQTX010000044.1, read on the forward strand.
GTGAGCTGTCCGGCGGCATGGCCCAGCGCGCGGCGCTGGCGCGCGCGTTGGTCGGGCGGCCTTCGGTCCTGCTGCTCGACGAGCCCTTCTCGGCGCTTGACGCGCTGACCCGCTACGATCTGCAGGACCATCTGCTGAGCCTGTGGGCCTACGATCGCCCGACGCTGATCCTGGTCACCCACGACATCGAGGAGGCTCTCGTCCTGGCCGACCGCGTCGTGGTGATGCAACCCCGTCCGGGCCGCGTCCTGACCGTCGCGGCGCCGCCCCTGCCGCGCCCGCGCGATCGCGCCGACCCGTTGTTCGAGGTTTGGAAGCACCGGCTGCTCGCCGACCTCAGCCGGGCGTTCCGCCATCGCATCAGCGGCGAGGAGGCGTTCCCCGCCGCCGCCATCTGACCGCGTTTCCGTATCAACCGATCAACGCGCCCACGTCAGCCTCCGCCCCTCGCCGGCGTCGAACAGATGGGTGGAGGCCGCCGGCAGGCGCAGCGGCAGGACGTCGCCGGGCCGCGCGGCCACGCGCTCGCGGAAGACGCCAACAAAGGGTCGCCCGGCGAGCCGCCCCACGACCTGCGTTTCGGAGCCGGTCGGCTCGACCACCGCGACGTGAAGCGGGACGCCCTCCTCCGGGTCGATGAGGAGATGCCGATCAGGCGGTTGGAATCGGAGGTGCCGAAGCCGGCCAGACGCTGCAGGAAATGGCCGACCAGCAGCGTGCGCTCGCCGGTCACCGGATGCACGGACACCAGCGGATGCTCCGTCTCGTAGACGGTCGAGGTGAAGACCTCGTTGAAGCGCTTCAGCCCGTCTTCGCGGCTGTTTCCGCGGTCGCCCACGTAATCGCACTGGTTGGTGTGGATCGCCCGCAGCTTGTCGGCCAAGTCACGCAGCGGCTCGGGCGGTTCGGCATAGGTCGCACCCGGGCACACAAAGCGGCCCTCGCTGACCTCACCGACCTTGAGCGCAAAGCCGCGCAGGATGCGGCGGATGGAGAACTCGACATCACGCAGCTTGGCTTACAGCAGCTTGCGCCCGACCAGCTGGGCGCGGATCTCCTGGGCTCGGTGGACTTGCGGTGCACTGGCCGGAACCAGCCCACGCGCAGCAGTTAGGCGATGCCGAGGGCGTCCTTGCGGTCGGTCTTCACCACCAACCATGCCGCCACCGTCTCCGCGTGGCGGTCGGGCAGCAGGTCGATGGGACGGTTGCGTTCCAGATCGACGATGATCGTGCCGTAGCGCTGACCGCGCCGCCAGGACCAGTCGTCGATGCCGATGACGCGCGGCGTCGGCAGCGCCGGCAGAGGAACCGCCCGGATCAGGCGCAACAACGTGTCACCGCTGACCGGCATGGCCAGGCAAGCCGCCAAGCGGGCACCGGCCTCGCCGCCGGCGCTGAGGTCGATGCGCCGTTGCGCCTCCGACAGCCGGACGGTCCGCCGAACCTTCGGCAAGGCGACGGCCGGCAGACGTTCGGCGAAGATGCGGCGCGGGCACTCGACAGCGGCGCAACGGAACCGGCGAACCTGAAGGTCGAGTTGGCCGACCCGGCCCTGCCACGGCAGGTCGCCGAGGCGGCGACTGTAACGACTGTGATCGCGGCGCGAAGGACGCCGACACACCGAGCAGGCCGCCGCAGCGGCGCGAGCGCGAGCGGTTGGCTTTCAGGAACTCGGTGCTGATTACCTGGATCGCCGACACAAGCATCGAATAGCTCGGCGCCTCATCCGGCGTCTGGGTGCTCTTGGTTACACCGTCATGCTCCAATCCAGTCCAGCGGCCTGACTATGCCTCGGTTGCAGGATCCCCGCAGCCCACCGAAGCAGACTTTTCGGGCCAACCCCGCCAATCCCCCATACACGCACCACGCTGGCATGGCAGCAGACGTTCCCAGCCCCCTCAACGTCTGGACAGCGATTGCGCCCGTCCCCTGCACCATGCGCCGAATGAACGCAATACAAACAATTCGGCTGGTTGACAAATGCCACTCCCGTGCTCAGTCTTGTCTGGACACGCTCATACCGCGGTCTGACCACGTAGGGAGCACAGACGTGCAGGATACTCCGCTCTTCAAGAAGGTTTTCGGATCCGTAGCCGCCTCCAACATCGGCTCGGCTATCGGCGCGGCGGTGGAATGGGTCAGCGTTCCCGGCGGCGGCTGGAAGGCCGTCGAGGAGCATTTCGGCTGGGTGGAGGATCTGCTCCCCTGGGTCCAGAAGGAGCGTGAGGTCCGCTACTGGAACAACAGCCCGCCACTGCTCTACCGCCATATGGACATGGCCCCGGGCATGACCGAGGACGGCGCCGAGATCCGTTATCTGCTGGCGCTGGCGATGATCGAGAAGGGCGGGCGCATCACCGTCGATGATCTGGCGGCCATATGGCGCCGCGAAATCAAGCGTGAGCACATCGGCCGCCTGGTCAATCCACACATTGTGATCCACTACGACCGGCTGTCCGCCGGCGACGAGAACACGCGCATCAACCCGCGTCTGATCGGCGGGATGACGCCGTGGCCGGGGTTGGTCGACGCCGCCCACATGATCGGCCCGGTTGGCATCATCAACGCCGGCAACCCGCGTCAGGCCGCGCAGGACACCGAGGAGATCTGCCTGCTCATGCAGCCGGCGGGCAGCGGCGGCATCGAGGGCTCGAAGGTGATCGCCGCGGCGACGGCCGAAGCGTTTCGCCCCGGCGCCACGGTGGATTCGGTGATCGAGGCGGCGCGCGCCAATGTCTCGCTGCACACCCGCCAGATCCTCGACCAAGCACTGGAGATCGCCGCCAAGCACCCGGACATTCGCGAACTCCGTGAGCCCATCCGCCAGCACTTCATGCCGACCTACCCCTATGCCGACGCGGTGGAGACGGCGGCGGAGGTCCTGGCGCTGTTCTGGATCACCAAGGGCGACGTGCGCCAGGGCATGATCGGCGCCACCAACCTGGGCCGCGACACCGACTGCATCGGCGGCATGCTGGGTTCCATCTGCGGCGCCTTCAAGGGCATCGACGGCGTTCCGGCGGAATGGGTGCAGACGGTGCAGAGCGCCATCGACGGCAACGCCTACACCATGCAGAAGCTCTCCATGCGCGAGACCGCCGAGGGTTTGATGCGCGCCCTGCTCGCCAGCGCCACCGAGTTGCGCCGGCAGGTCGACGAGCTGGAACAGCTCGGCGGCACCACGGCGCCCGGCACCGCGCGTGCCGCCGAGTAGCCGATAACCGAACGCAACCAATCCCTGGGGAGGGAACGCCATGACAAAGTCCACCAACCGCCTGCGCCGCGCGTTGCTCGGCGCCGCCTTCGGCCTGATCGCCGCCGCCGGCATGGGCGCTGCGCCGGCGCAGGCGCAGTCCACCATCCGCATTCCGCACTGCTGCGCCGCCGGCAGCCACTTCGATATCGGCGCCAAGCGCTTCGCCGAGCTGCTGGCCGAGAAGACCGGCGGCAAGCTGAAGGGAGAGGTCTTCCCGGGCGGTCAGCTCGGCCAGGAGACCGAGGTCATTCAAAATGTCCAGACGGGCACCATCGAGGCGACGATGATCGGCCACGACCCGCTGGCCCAGTTCGCGCCGGAAACCACCATCCTCAGCATGCCGTACCTGTTCCAAAGCCACGATCAGGCGCTGAAGCTGCTCGACGGCAAGCTGGGCGAGGAATTGGCGGCGGCGCTCAAGAAGAAGGGCCTGAAGGTGCTGGCCTGGGGCAACAACGGTGCGCGCGTCTACACCAACAGCAAGCGGTCGATCGAGAAACCGGAGGATCTCAAGGGCCTGAAGATCCGCAGCCCGCAAAGCCCGGTGAACCTCGCGGTGACCAACGCCTTCGGCGGCATCCCCGTCGCCATGCCCTACGGCGAGGTCTACACGGCGCTCCAGCAGGGCACCATCGACGGGCAGGAGAACGCCGTCATCAACATCTACCCAGCGCGCCTCTACGAGGTGCAGAAGCACATGTCGATGACCGACCACCTGCTGTCCTTCACCGTGCTGGTGATGAACGACCGCCTGTTCAACTCCCTCCCGGCCGAGCAGCAGAAGGCCGTGCAGTCGGCGGCGACCGAGGCGATGGCCTTCCAGCGCGATCACGCCGCCAAGCTGTCCGACGAACTGACCCGGAAAATGGCGGACCAGGGCGTCACGGTGACCCGGCCCGACCTCGCCCTCTTCCGCAAGGAGGCGAAGGTTATCCACGAGACCTATGTCGGGAAGGCCTTCAGCCGCGAGCTGTACGACCTTGTGCAGAACGCCGCGAAGTGAAGGACCGGCCCTTTCCCCGACCTGGGGAAAGGGCCCCGCCCGCCGGGCAGGGAGGAGTCATGTTCAGCAAGCTCTACTCCGTCGTCGCCAGGGGCGTCGAACACGCCACATGGCTGCTCACCGCGGTCCTGGTGACGCTCGTCACCGCCAACGTCTTCGCCCGCTATGCGCTGGAGGTCGGCCTGCTGTGGGCGGAGGAGGTGAGCCGGCTGCTGTTCGTGTGGGTGGTCTTCCTGGGGTCCTGGGTGGCGCTCCGGCGCAAGGCGCACATGGCCATCGATGTGGTCGCCGAGCGCTTGCCGGCGGCGAGCCGGGCTGCGGTCGTGCTGCTCGGCCAGCTCTGCGTCCTCGTCTTTCTGTGCGTGGTCGCCTGGGCCGGCTACCGCTTGGTGATGACGACGCTCGACTTCGGGCGGGCCACGCCGATCCTCGGCATCTCGGCCGCCTGGGGCTACCTCGCCGTGCCCGTCGCCGCCGCGCTGATGGCCTTGGAGGTGCTCCGCGAGTTGATCGCGTCGGTGGCTGCCTCCGCCAGAACCGGCGCGGCGGCGCAAGGGCCGCTGCCCCACCACAAGCCCGTTTCGGAAGGGGAATAGTCCGATGTCCATGGCCGTGTTCTTCGCCGCGTTCGGGCTGTTCCTGGCGGGACGGGTGCAGATCGCCTTCGCGCTCGGCCTTGCCTCGCTGGTCTATTTGCTGCTGTTCCTGCCGCTGGTGCCGCTCGACGCCATCCCGCAGCAGATGTACGCGGGCGCGGATTCCTTTGCGCTGACCGCCATCCCCTTCTTCGTGCTGGTGGGCGAGCTGATGAACGCCGGCGGCATCTCGCGCCGGCTGGTCGGCTTCGCCCGCGCGCTGGTCGGCCATTTCGCCGGCGGCATGGGCATCGTGTCTCTGTTCGCCAGCATGATCTTCGCCAGCTTCTCGGGTTCGGCGGTGGCGAACGCCGTCGGCACGGGCGCCATCACCATCCCGGCGATGAAGCGCACGGGCTATCCGCCGGGAGTGGCGGCGGCGGTTGAGACCGCATCGTCCAGCCTGGGTGCCATTGTACCGCCCAGCATTCCCTTCATTGTCTACGGCAGCATCGCCGGCGTGTCGGTCGGCGGCCTGTTCGTCGCCGGCTACGTCCCCGGTGTCCTGCTCGGCCTCGGCCTCGCCGTCGTGATCAGCCTGATCGCCCGGCGCCGCGGCTTTCCGCTCGACGCGCGGGCGACGCTGCCACAGGTCCTGGCGGCGGCCAAGGACGCCGTGCCGGCGCTGCTGACCCCGATCCTGATCATGGGCGGCATCCTCGGCGGCATCATGACGCCGACGGAATCGGGGGCGGTCGGCGCCGCCTACGCACTGCTGGTGTCGAAGTTCGTCTACCGCGAGATCGGCCTGCGCGACCTGCCCGACATCCTGCTGAGCACGGCTGCGGTCACTGGCGTCGTCATGCTGGTGATGACCGCCGCCTCGGTCTTCAGTTGGATCATGGCTTTCGAGCGGGTGCCCACGACCATCGCCGAGACCCTGCTGGCCGGAATCGGCAGCCCATGGGTGCTGATGGTCGGTGTCGTGCTGCTTCTGCTGTTCATCGGCACCTTCGTCGACGCCATCTCGGCGCTGATCATCCTGACGCCGGTGCTGGCGCCCATGGCCGCCGCGCTGGGCATCGACCCGCTGTTCTTCGGAGTGATTGTCTGCGTCACGCTGACGCTCGGCGTCTGCACGCCGCCGGTCGGCGTCGCCCTGTTCGTCACCTCCAGCATCGCCAAGACCACCGTCGAGGACACCTCGCGTGCCATCCTGCCGTTCCTTGCGGTTCTGATCGGTGGCACACTTCTGCTGGCACTGCTACCCGAAATGGTCCTCTGGCTGCCGCGCCTGGCCGGCTACTGACTGCGCGGGGGACGGGCGCCATGGCAAGGGAAAGGCAGGGAGTCATCATGGAGCGCAAGGGACGCATCACGACAGAGGCGTCGATCGTCGCGCCCAGCGAGGCGCAGGTATTCGAGGAAATCTTCCAGTTTTTCAAGCGCCAGCTCGCCAATGGGGAGCTGAAGCCGTCTGACCGCCTGCTGTCGGAGCGCGAGCTGTCGCAGCGCCTGGGCGTCAGCCGCGCCAGCCTGCGCGAGGCGATGCGCGCCATGGCGCTGCTGGGGGTTATCGAGATCCGGCCGGGCCAGGGCACCTTCGTCCGCTCTCCCGACTTGCGCATCCTGCAGGATTTCTTTGGGGTGGTGCTGGCGATGCAGCCGACGGTCTACGACCACGTGCTCGAAGCCCGCGTCGCCATCGAGTGCCACGCCGTCCGTCTCGCCTGTCTGCGCGCCGAGGCCGAGGATCTGCGGCGCGTCCAAGCGGCGCTGCAGCGCGTCCTCGACACGGTGGACGATCTGGAGACCGGCGCCGAGGCGGACTTCAGGTTTCACGAGGCGATCCTGCGCGCCAGCCACAACGAGGTGCTGGTGTTTATCCACGAAGCGATCGGCACGTTGCTGCGCCGCAGCCACGTTGAGCGCCGCGCCGCGGTGATCGGGCAGGCAGACTACAGCGCCAAGCTGAGCCAGGCACACCGGCGGATCGTCGAGGCCATAGTTCAGCGCGATCCCGATCGCGCCGAGGCGGAAATGCGCGAGCATTTCCTGCTCGCCCAGGAACAGGCCGTCCGGCAGGTGCTGGGCGGTTCGCCGATCGCGGCCGCCGGCCAATAGCGGACCCACAAACGGAGAGAGACCACCATGCCAGCCTCTGCCCCCATGCGCATCGTCATCGGCTCCGACCACGCGGGCTTCCCGCTCAAGGGCCGCGTGACCGCCCTTCTGGAGAAGCTCGGCTGCACGGTCACCGACGTCGGCAGCTACGACGAGCGGCCGGTCGATTTTCCCGACATCACCGGGCAGGTGTGCCGCCAGGTGGCGGACGGGCGCGCCGACCGCGGCATGCTGGTTTGCGGCACCGGCGTCGGCGCCTCCATCGCCGCCAACAAGGTCGCCGGCATCCGCGCGGCGGTGTGCCACGACGTGCACTCGGCCCACCAGAGCGTCGAGCACGACGACGTCAACGTCATGTGCATCGGCGCCCAGATCGTCGGCCCCTGGTTGGCAGAGGACTTGGTCAATGCCTTCATCGCCGCGCGCTTCGACGCCACGGACGACCATGTGCGGCGCGTCGCCAAGCTGCACGACATGGACAAGGCCCGCGCCGCCGGCGTCTGACGCCGCGGCCACGCGCTGCCGGGGAGGCCATCGTGATCGTTGTGTTCGGGTCCCTCAACATGGACCTCGTCATGACCGTGCCGGCGCTGCCGCGGCCGGGCGAGACGGTACTGTGCCCGTCCTACCTCGTGCAGCCGGGCGGCAAGGGCAACAACCAGGCCGTCGCCGCCGCGCGCGCTGGGGGAACGGTGCGCCTGTTCGGACGCGTCGGGGCGGACAGCTTCGGGCAGGCACTGCGGGCCAATCTCGCGGCCAATGGCATTCCCGACGACGGGGTCGGGAATGCCGAGGCACCGACCGGCTGCGCCATGATCGCCGTCGACCCGGCGGGAGAGAATGCCATCGCGGTCGCCAGCGGCGCCAATCTCGAGGTCTGCGCCACCGACGTGCCCAACTCCGCACTCGCGCAGGGCGGCCTGCTGGTGACGCAGATGGAGGTGCCGGCCGAGGAGACCTGGGCGGTGCTGCGGCGGGCCCGAGCCGCCGGCATGCGCACGGTGCTCAACCTGGCCCCTGCTCCGGCGCCGACGCCCGAACTGGTCGCGGCGGTGCGCGAGACGGTCGACATCCTCGTGGTCAACGAGCTGGAGGCGGCGGCCCTCGCGTCCAGCGTGGACGGAGGCGCGGTGGCGGACGCTGCCATGCTGTGCCGCCGCCTGGCGGGCGCGCTGCACGTCGTTTGCATCCTGACCCTCGGCGGACGCGGCGTGCTGGCGTGCGACAACGGGCGAACGTGGGCGGTTGGCGCACTGCCGGTCATGGTGGTCGACACCACCGGCGCCGGCGACACCTTCACGGGTGCGCTGACCGCCGCGCTCGACGCGGGCGTACCGTTGCCCCAGGCCCTCCGCTGGGCCGCGGCGGCCGCCGCCCTGGCGTGCTGCGGCCGCGGCGCCCAGGACAGCATGCCGCATGCCGACCTGATCCGGAGGGCGCTGGCGAACATGCCTCCGGTCGTGGAACCGCCGATCGAACCGGGCGGCGCGAAGTGACGCCGTGAGCCAAGCCAGCGTGGTACATGGATGGGGAATTGGCGGCGGCTTACGGATCGGCGTAGAAGCCGGAACCCGTTGATCCTGCGCCTACAGTCGACCGATGCCGTTCAAACACCACGCGTCCCACCGCCACCAGTTCCCCCGCGCCAAGTACCGCACGACCAATGGGCGGCCTATGAGGCCAGTCTGCGCCAGCGTGGCAGCCTGAGGTTCAGCGAGGAGGCCGTTCAGGCATGGCGTACCGCCCCGCGGACCACGTGCGGCAGACAGCCGCGCTACTCGGGTCTGGCGATCGAGACGGCGTTGACGCTGCGGGCGCTCTTCCACTTGGCGTTCCGCCAGACCGAAGGGCTGATCGGCTCGCTGATACAGCTGTTGCGGTTGGACCTGCCGGTGCCTGATCACACAACCCTGAGCCGCCGGGTCCAGACTCTGGTCATCATGCCACGTCCGCTGACCGCTGGCCCGCTGCACCTGCTGGTCGACCGCAGCGGTCGCAAGCTCAGCAGACCCGACGAGTGGCTGGTCGAAAAACATGGCTCCACGAGCCCCTACTGCAGCATGCAGTAGTTCAGCGCGTGGAGGAACCGCTCCTCCCCGATCCAGCGCTTCTCGTCCACCAGGATGCGGTGCATCACCGCGATCTGCCCCGCCGGCCCGCCGAAGCTGAGCGCCGCGATCCGCGCCCACACCCGCGTGGCCTCGCCGAGGCTCACCCCATGCCCGCCGTTCTTCTGCATGGATACGGCTGTATCCACGATGGCCTGTTCGCTCATCGAGCGTCTTCTCGATCGCGCGTTTTGCGGAAGTGTTCGTAAAGATCCTCGAACAGGGCGCCACCGCGCTCCAGGCGGCGTTCGTCGTCGTCGGTCGCCGCGGCGATGCCGGAGAGCAGCGTCCGAATCCCGGCCGCCTCCTCGCGCTGGAACTTGCCGTCCTTCAGGTCGATGTCGTGGACGATCTCGGCGATCGCCTGGAGCGCGCGGTCCGGCGGCACGAGCTTCGCCAGCAGCACCTCGAAGGTGCACTGGTCGCCCTCGTGCGTGTACTCGGCCTCGAACATGTCGAAGCGCAACTCGCCAAGCTCCGGCGCGTAGCCCTTGTCCGGCACGAACTTGAAGCGGGCTTGCGGGTCGATGGAGCGCCGGATCAGCCACGCCGAGGCGATGCGGTCCACCTGCACGCCCCGGCGGGTCACCCAGGTCCGCCCCTTCAGGTTCCCAACGTCCTTGGTGGCCATGATCGTGTCCTCCTGGTCCGGGTCGCGTTCGGCCACGGCGAGCCGGGTCTCGATCCCGGCGAGCAGCCCCTCCGCCGTTTCCCGCCCGCCCGCGCCGAAGAAGTCGATGGCGACGATCTCCGCCAGCCGGCGCCGCAGGCGGGTCGCTTGAGTCCGGACGTCGCCCTTGCGCGCGCTCCACGAGTCCGGGTCGGCGGCGAGCCCCTCGGCCAGTTCGCGGGCGTCGGCGGCGAGCGCCTCGTAGTCGGCGTCGCGGGCCTTGTCGAACAGCGCCCGCACCTCCGGATCGGTAAGGCCATCGACGAAACGCGCCTCGAACACCGCCGCCTCACCGCCGCCCTCGGTGATCTCGCGCAGCAGCCACTGGAAGTCCTCTCGGGCCTGCTCACCGGCCGGCAGCGCGTAGAGCGAGTTCTTGATGGCCACCGCACCGAGCCCCTGGAGGCGGCGCCAGACCTTCACACGGAAATAGGCGGGCTTCGGCGGCAGCTGGTGGGCCATCAGCAACCAAGCGTACCGGGCGTCCGAGGTGGTGGTCGCATCGTTCATCGGCTACCTGTATCTCGGAGATATGAACTATGCAACACTTGTATCATAATCTGACGCCGGAGTACGGTTCGCGTGGCGCCGGATGCTCCGGCGCGTGCACAGGAGATGTGCCATGCCCTACGAGGCCGCACCGCTGCCGTTCAAGCCACCGCGGCTGAACGGCCTGTCCGAACGCCTGCTGGCCAGCCACTACGAGAACAACTACGGCGGGGCCGTCCGCCGCCTGAACGCCATCGAGAACGACCTCGCCCGGCTCGACTGGGCCACGGCGCCGGCCTTTGTGATCAACGGTCTGAAACGCGAGGAACTGATCGCCGCGAACTCGATGATCCTGCATGAGGCGTACTTCGACAGCCTCGGTGGGGCCGGCGATGCCACAAGCGATCTCGCCACCGCGTTTGAGCGGGACTTTGGGTCGGTGGAACGGTGGCGGCGGGAGTTCGCCGCAACGGGCAAGGCGCTCGCCGGCGGGTCAGGCTGGGTGCTGCTGACGCTGTCGGAGCGGGACGGTCGGCTGCGGAACGTCTGGGCGGCCGACCACACCCACACGCTCGCCGACGGCCGCGTGGTGCTGGCGCTCGATCTGTACGAGCATGCCTACCACCTCGACTTCGGCGCCAAGGTCGCCGCCTACGTCGACGCCTTCATGAGCAACATCGCCTGGGAGCGCGTCGAGGGACGCTACCGCCGCGCCGTGGAGGGACCCCGCCTGGCGTTGCCGTCCACCACCGAGGTTCCGTCGATGAGCGTTGGAGAAGCCCGGCGGGCCATCGAGGGCGGTGAAATCCTCGTTCTGGACGTCTGCTGGGACGAGGACTTGGCGCGTTCCCCGGATATGCTCCCGATGGCGGTTCATCACGACGCCCGCCGCATCGCGGAGTGGGCCGATGGGGTGCCCAAGGATCGCGAGGTGCTGGTCTACTGCGTGTACGGCTTCCAGGTGAGCCAGGATGCGGTCGCCGACCTTCGGCGCCGTGGTGTGCCTGCCCGCACCCTCGCCGGGGGCATCGCGGCTTGGCGCGCCATGGGGGCGCCGACGATGCCCAAATCCTGACCCGTCGCACAAGGATGTTCGTGGCGGCCCGTGCCGGATGGCTGGGGTCGGATACCGCCATCCTGGTGCTCCGCCCGGAGACCCAGCCTGGGGAGAGGAGCCGATGACGACTACTGTCTCCATGCTGTGGCGGGGCGATCCCGCCACAGCACCAGCCCGCCACCCGCGCCTTGAACCGATCTCGGACGCCCTGGCCGCGCGCGGGATCGCCGTCGTCGAGGTTCCGTGGTCGGAAGAGGCGGTCGAGCAAACGCGGGCTCGCCTTCTCCGCTGTGATGGCGTGCTCGTCTGGGTGGATCCCCTGACCAACGGGCAGGACCGGGTGCTGCTGGATTCGGTGTTGAGGGAGGTCTCCGAACAGGGCGTCTGGGTAAGCGCCCATCCCGACGTCATCCTGAAGATGGGCGTGAAGGAGGTCCTGGTCCGGACCCGGAGCCTCGGGTGGGGGACCGACACCCAGTGCTACGAGACCGCCGAGGCTTTCCGGAGCCTGTTCCCGGCGCGGCTGGCGGGCGACGGCGTCCGGGTGCTGAAGCAGAACCGCGGCAACGGCAGCCAGGGTGTTTGGAAGGTCGCGCTGTCCGACCCTCGGGCGGCGATCGGCCCGCGGGCGCTCGTGACCGTGCTCGAGGCGCGCAGCGACACACCCGAGACTGGCCTGCGTCTCGGCGACTTCATAGGTCGTTGCGAGGCTTATCTCGGCGGAGCCGGGCGCATCATCGACCAAGCATTCCAGCCCCGGGTCGGAAAAGGGTTGGTGCGCTGCTACATGTGCCGGGACAGGGTGGTCGGCTTCTCGGAACAGTTTCCCAGGAGCCGATCCGTCGAGCCGGCCATGGCGCCGACCTTCGGCATGGCGCGTGAGAAGACCATGCACCGGGAGACGGCGCCGCAGTTCCGGGCGTTGCGGCGGCGCATGGAAGAGGACTGGACGCCGGGCCTGCAAGGGCTGCTCGGCATCGTCACGGAGGACCTGCCGGTCCTGTGGGACGCCGATTTCCTCTATGGCCCGAAAACGTCGGACCGAGAGGACAGCTATGTGCTGTGCGAGATCAACGTCAGCTGCGTCGTCCCATTCCCCCTGACCGCGGTCCCGGTGATCGCCAAGGTCGTCGACGCGAGTATCGCCCTATTTCGAACGCAACGGCGCGTCCAGAGGCTCTGACAGTTTCCGGCGGCGACGATCAGCCTGTGCTCGCGCTTCGTCCAGCCGGCCTTGCCCTGCTCCCGGATGGTGCGTAGGGCAAGGCGGGTTTATGAGGCAGAGCTTACCGACCAGAACCTCCTACAGCTGACGTGGCAGTGACAGGGAGGCGGGCCGCCAACGGACGATGCTGCGCACGGCGTACAGAGCACTCTGATTGTCCTCGTTGGAAAAGTAGCGGCGCAGTTCCGAAACGGCCACCCATTCGCCGCCTTCCTCATAGGCCCGGCAGATTGCCGCGCGCTCGTCCTCGCTCACCGTGAACATGCCGCATCCTCCGCTTCATCGCCGGCGTCGGTCGGGATGGCTCCCGCATCCACCCCGGCCTCGGCAAAGGCGCGGCGGAGGGTTCCGTCAGGTCTCGCGCCAAGCCAGCGAGTAGGCGCAGCGGAGCCGTCCACCAGCACGGCTTTTGTTAGGCGACGGCGAGCATATCGCGCAGCGCGGCGACCCTCTGGACATGGATCGCCCGTCGGTGTGCCACCGGGACGTGCTGCTTGCGCTTGGTCGCCGGCCGCAGGAAGTTGCGCACTTCATCATGAGCGCGGCAGAAGCGGTGGGCGCTGTTCGGCTGCTGGAAGCCGCGCATCGACCGTGTGCGCCCTTGTATGACAGGCCCAGTCCATATTTAACCCTGGACGGCTGGTGACAACCTGTCGTCCGGGTTGACCGACCCCGTCGCGCCCGAGGCTCCGAAGCCGAGTGAAAGCTTGAAGGCGGCCAACCATCTTTGCAAGTCCGAACGGTTGCTTGAGCACGAGCTCGCATCACAAGGAAGGATCACGAGGATGCCGGAATCTGAACGAGCCGATCGAGATCGTAGCGTTCGCCTCACCGACCAGCTCAGGCGGCAGCTGCCCGGCTCCCTTGATCGAGAAGGCCTGGATCTCACTGCGCTTGATCGATAGCCCACCACTGTCGAAGCGGAACGGCATGTCTACGCCGGCGAGCTGCACCGGAGTATCGCGATCCACCTTGGCATTGAGGTCGAGCCCGCCGCGCGACAAGCCGAGCTCGTCGACCTTGAACACGATGCCACGTCCGCCGCTTGCGACCCTGCCGTAGGAGAGGTCTAGGCGCGCCCCGTCGGCGAGTGCGAGGCGCACGCCGCCTTTGGACACCTCGAAAAACCGTAGCGTTGCCGGCGTTCTGGTGATTCCCTTGGCTTGAGGGCGAAGGAGGACGGAACATGGCCGGTCAAGCTGGGCTGTTCGATCTTCAGGACCGCTACACCGAGCTGAGCAAGAGCGGTGATCCACTCGAGCGACTGTCGTCGGTGGTGGATTTCGAGGTTTTCCGCCCGCCGCTGGACGCGGCCTTGGGGCGCAAGGATCGCTCCCGGGGCGGGCGGCGGCCGCTGGACGCGGTGATGATGTTCCAGATCCTGGTGCTGCAGGTGCTGTACGGGCTGTCGGACGAACAGGCCGAGTATCAGGTGCGCGACCGGCTGTCGTTCATGCGGTTCCTCGGGCTGGGGTTGGGCGACCGGGTTCCGGACCGCACGACGATCTGGCTGTTCCGCGAGGCGCTGGTGACGGCGGGAGCGATGGAGGGGCTGTTCGCCCGCTTCGACGCGGCTCTGACGGAGCGTGGCTACTTCGCGCTGGGTGGCCAGATCATCGACGCCTCCATCGTGGAGGCGCCCCGGCAGCGGCTGACGCGGGAGGAAAAGCGCCAGATCCGTGACGGTGAAGACCCGCCCTGGCCGCCGGCCAAGGCGCGCCAGAAGGACACGCAGGCGCGCTGGACGGTGAAGCGGGGGCGGGTCAAGGCGAAGCCGGGACCGACGCTCGATGGGTCCGAGGCGCGCATGGTGGAGGGACTTCTGATCCCGGCGTTCGGCGACAAGTCGCATATCACCATCGACCGCCGGTTCCGCCTGATCCGGCGCTTCATCGTCACCGACGCGGCGCGGCACGACGGCGCGCAGTTGCCGGGCCTGCTCAACCCGGACGCTTTCGACAGCCAGGTATGGGCGGACAGCGCCTACCGCTCCAAGGCCAACGAAGCGGCCATCACGGCGGCGGGGCGCCGCAGCATGGTGCATTTCCGCAAGCCGAAGGGCCGGCCGATGCCGGAGCCCCACCAGCATGCCAACCGCGCCCGCTCGGCGGTGCGCTCGGCCGTCGAGCATGTGTTCGCCGACCAAAAGGCGCGCATGGGGCTGTTCATCCGCACCATCGGCCTGGGTCGCGCGACGGTGAAGATCGGCCTCGCCAACCTCGCCTACAATTTCCGACGCCTGATCTGGCTTGAGGGGCGAACTGCGCCCGTATAGCGCCAAAACCGCCGCATATTTCCGCCTTTTCAGCTAAAATCGAGAGTTCATCCCCTAAAAAACGCCGCCTTTCCAGCCGCGTGCCCCCTCATCGACATCAACGCGCGCTTAGGGGCGGTTTATCGAGGTGTTCAACGGATGGAGAGCGTCACTCCCTGAGACATACGAGGCCCCCAATCCCTCGGCGTGACGGTGGCAAGAACACGCGAAGAATGGCGGCAAGAGGTACGCCGGCGCCGTGGCCCCGTGGACGTGCGAGGGTCCTCTCGTGGACGGGCCGCAGGTTGTCGACATCCATCGGCTTGACCACGGTGGTGTTCATGAACGGGCCATTGAGGGCCACGACGCTCCGCCCGCCGCGGACGGGTCATCGACCGGCCCGACGCGCGGCTGACCCGGACAGGCGCGGAGACCTCGGGTCTCGGCCAGTTTGGAAGTCGACAGGTCGCACCAGACCGACAGCGACGGTGCCTTGAACAGAACCAAAGGCGGCCAAGTGTGCCCTACCCTTTCCAGCGGCACGCATGGGAGCGCGGCGATGGACGAACACCTCGATCGCCCGCAGGACGCGCCGAGCCTCCCTGTCGCGCACAGACCGCGCCCTTGGTGCGGCCTCCACTTGCAAACCGAGATGGGTGGCCGGCCGGACCCCATCATGCAAACCGATAGACCCGCCCCACGTCGTTCAAATGCTCGAGGCGAGCGAGCGCCTCCCGTTCACAACCCGTCTGTTTGACGAGCTCGCGATAGAGGTGCATGAACTCGCCACGGAGGCTGCACGCGAAAATGCCGGGGTCGTCGCTGCCGACGCTGACGGCTGGCTGGTGCCCATCCCCGCCCAGCCCGAGCCACCGGAACACGTGGTGTTCCGAAAAGTCCTTGTAGAAGGAAATCCGCACGTTGCTGGTGGGCAATGTCTCCAGGACGACGCGACGGCGTGCGATTTCCGCGAGGACGCGTTCTTGAAGGATGCGGAGAAGGGACGCTTCCAAGACGGCCGCGTTCTGCCGTTCGAACACGCGGCTCCGTTCGACCACGTCCGGCTGATGATAACGGCGAAAAAGATTGTACGCCGCCAGCGTCTTCGCACGCTTCCGACGCAGCCTGTTCCATTCGTCCGTTTCGTCGTCGGCCAGGCTCGTCCACATCGGATCCTCGGCGTCCCCCAGTCGCAGGGGATCGAGGCCGCGCAGTTGCCAAGCCACCCACAGAGTGTGACAGTCCAACTCCTCTCCATAGACCAGGCGGGCCAGGCGCTGAATGTCGTCCTGCAGCCGCCCTAAAACACCAAGCGCCTGGGGCTCGTCAAGCAGCAAGCCGTAGGCGAACACCAGGTCGTCCAACCGGTCTCCCCGACGCAGGCGCAGCGTCGAGGGAGTCCGCTCAAGCCAGAGATTCGGCGGAATCCCCACAGCGGTGCCGTGGCCGAGCCGGTTGCCGTCACGCAGGTCGAGGTACGTTACGGCTTCGTACACAGCGCGGATGCCGGAGATCAGATGCTCAAAGTCCTCGCCCGCGTGATAGGTGAAGTGGACCAGCCCAGCGCGGCGCGCGGCGCGATAAACCGGCGCGAACACCTCGGGGGGCGTATGCAGCTCGTTGGCCGCCGCGTCGATGCCGGTGACGTAACGGCGGACCCGCGGAAGATCGTCGAGCGCGGCGCGCAGGTGTCGCCAGCGGCAGGCAATGTCCAGCCGCAGCTGGCTGAATCGACACGTGCCCCCCTGATCGATCCGTGCCAGTTCGTTCTGCTTGATGAAGTGGACCGTCAGCCGGAGGTCCATACGCCTCGGGCGCGGTGCGTCGTCCTCCGCCATGAGATCGACGCCGTCCGGCACCCTCTCGCACAGTTTCGCCTCGCGCAAATAGCGGTAGTAGCCGCCCAGGACGGCGCGGATGGACTTTTTCAAACCCGCGGCGTCGGCCGCCGGTGCGAAGCGGCCCTCGATGAACGAAATGTCGCCCGCGACGCTGTGGGCAAGCTGGTGGAAACGCGCCGTGTAGTTCGCTTCGGAAAGCCAGCGGACGCCGTTGAAGGTGAATTTCTGGAACTGCTCGAACCCCCTCTGCTCGGCTTGGTGAACGCACAGCGGAACGAAGGTGGCGTTCAGAATCAGCAGGTAGATATGGAGGGCTCGAGCCAGCTGTTCGTCCGCCTTGCGCTCCAACAAGTCATACACGAGAATGAAGAACAGGATTTCCTGCGCCAACCGTCCGCGGACGGCGCCGCCGATGTGGGCCTCGAGCGGATGTCGGTCGTTGTCGCGGCTCTCCTCGAAATCCATTACGGTGAACGCCGCGAGCAAGGCCGACAGCTTTGGCGGTGGCCGGAGGCCCGGGCGGTCGAACACCCTGAGGGCCATGGCCAATCTCAAGCGGCGCGCCACCAGAAGGTGCCTCGCCACGTCCGTCGCTCCGCCACGCATTCCCAGTTGATCGTACAGTTCGCGGACCATTTCGTTCGGGCTGCCCGGCGCGGGGTCGTCGTCGGGTATGGCGTTCGCGAGCTGCGCCGCGAACAGATCGACGCTCGACAGGGCGTCCTGCCAGACCGTGTCGACTTCGGTACTGCCGTTGAGATGCAGGTGCGTTTCGTACAGCCCCTTGCGCGCGATCAGATCATCGACCGGCTGGCACATCGGTGTGATCAGGACCGTGTGCTCGAATGGTCGAAGATACCGCCGCGCGAACGCCTCGATGTCCATAATCCCCGGTGCCGGGGCACCGAACCGCTGACGAATCGCGAAAGCGATGATGGGCAGCGGCGACAGGCGGGCGAGTTCGTGCTGCCAGTCCCCGAACCGTTCGAAGTCGATAAAGCAGCGGTCTCCGCAGAACCGGATGTATCGGTCTGCGTACAAGCCGAGTGCACGGCGCAGCACACTCCAGAGGTCCATCTGCTGGCCGACTAGCCCGTCTCGCCAATTGCGGTAGACGTGGTCGGGAACGTCATGATCGACCATGCGCTCAAGGACGAGCGCGCGCCGTTTGACCGTCCCCACCGACGGCATCGTCTCCGACAGGTAATCCTGCAGCGTCACACTGTCTTTGAAGAGCTGCCGGATGACGCGGGTTTCCATGGTCGCCCTCCCCCGTTCACCCCAGCGGCGCCACGTCCGCCGACGTCGCCCTTCGGCTGCGCGCGCGCCGCTCCTTGGGGCGTGGCTCCGGCGGCTCGGGATCGCTCTTCGCCACCACCCCGACGACGGGAACGGAATTGAAAAGCGGAAAGAGGTTCGGAAACGCAACGACAACCCGCCGGTCATCGAGGGGACGGTCGCGCCTGGAATCATGCTGGCTGATCTGGCGGACGTCGTACGTCACCGTCAGGGCCTCAGGATTCTCTTCCCGAAACGCCAGCCGGCGCTGCTGCTTTCCGACGGGGCTGTCCGGATCCAGGTAAACAGACCAGAGCGGGCATGCGAAGATGTACGAGAAGAAGCGTGCTTGATCCGCATGCTGCAGATTGGACACGAAGATGTTGTCGGCGGTGATCGGGTTTTTCAGAATTACCCGGTCGTTTCTGAGATAGGTCAGTTCCTCGACCAGCACGGAATTCAGGAAGGCGACGATCTGCCGGTGCAGGAGACACCCAAGGAAGCGGTCTTTTTTGTCGATGCCGTCATCGATGCCGGTGAGGGTGAAATAGAAACGCCCCCAGGCGCGCGCTAGGACATAGGGCGGAAGGATCGGGAGGTTGCCGGGCTGCTGAGTGATCCACAGCATGATCCGCGCGACGAGAGGGTCGCTGCCGATGGGCCGCATCTCCGGCTCGTCCTCGAAAGGGTCGCGCTCCTCCGGCTGCCATATGGTAGGGTCGTACGGAGTTTTGGACACCCAGGGTGGCACCGGATAGGCCCGTATGAGGGACGAATCCCGGAGCGCCCGCACGACATCCCTCGCCCCACCCGCTCGAGATCGCCGCAGAATCTCGGACAGGGCCGCGATGATGCCGTGCACCGACACGAAGGTGGGCCGCTCGCCATTGGGTTTGAGAATGCGGCAGACGGGCAGGCCGACCATCGCCTTCATCGCTTCCGAGGTCAGACGCGCCTGCAAGCTGTCAATGGTGTTGTACCAGTTGCCGATCAGGACAGGACCCTCACCGAACCGCTCTCGTGCAAAGGCGTCGCGGATTTTCCCGTAGAACGGCTGCAACGGGTTGCCGTCCGTGGGCGCGTAGGTGACGAAGGTGATGCCGCGCTCCGGAACGTCCTTGCCGTACAGAAGCGCGACGGTGTCGCTGCGTAACTTGGCGTCGCGCTTGTAAGTCTGCACCGTGCCCAGCCGGACTCCCGAAGCCTCGTCGCCGTTGATGACGGCGACGAGGCGGCGGATGACTTCGACGCTGGAGCCGTAACGCTCCAGTTCCGTGAAGCGGACGAACTCGGTCAACGTCAACGGCTCGTCCTCGTCGTTGATGTTGACGACGGTCAAGCCCTGCAAGCGGTTGCTCAGCAGCTCGTGTCCGAAGCAGATTCGCAGCATGTAGTCGAGGGCAAGCCCGGGGCGGTCGAGGAACTGCCCGCGCAGCCAGGCACTGATCGTCATCAGCACGAGATTGCGGTCGTCATCGGTGTGCTCCGGAACGAGGGTGTGGGCGTTGTCCCACAGCTCATTCTCGGTGAGGAACTTGGCGACGAAGCCGATCGTCCGGCTGGCGGTTGCCAGCCGCAGCTCGTCGAGCGAGGTGTTGTGGCGCAACAGAGAATCGAGAAAGATCGACGGAAGGCTGTCGACCAGAGCGAGCCAGGGGACTCTCGATTCCAGCGTTGCGTTCCCCGGGGTTTCCCGGAAATGCGACAGCACCTGCAGAACGGTGCGCATCGGCTGGCGGAGCAGCAAAGCCGTGGTGCGGCGCCGGACACTGCCACGCAGCCCCAGGCCGTTGCGGACCAGCGCGTGCATGTAGTCGTTGAGCGGCACCGCCTCCCTCCCATCCGGCGGCACGACGTTCACATCCTCCATGCTGTCCAACGTGCGCAGCGAAATGCGGTTCTTAGGGGGAAGGACCTTGAGCATGTACTGACCCTGGAGGTGGTTCACCATGTCCAGAAGGCCCTTCTCCTGGCTCTCGTCGTGGTGCAGCTGGCGCTCCGAGAACTGGTCCCACTGCTTGCCGCGCACGAGGAGCGTGTACAGGTCCATATCGCCGGACAGAACGACGATGAACCGGGGCGAGGTCAGGTAGCGGCGCAGCAGTTCAAGAACGGGCCAGCCACGCCGGAAATCCGTATCGATGTCGTCCAGCGCCATGAGGAACACCTGCTTTCCCAAATAGGCAAGACTGCAATCGATGAAGTCGTGGAACTTGGTTTCCAGGTCCGATCCTGCATTGGCCTTTTCCAAACCCTTGCGAAGCACGTATTGGACATCGTCCCATGCGTCGCCGAGCGGCCTGTCCGGGCCGATGTGATCCAGCAGGGAAAGTCCATGCGCAAGGCTCCGCAGCTTTTCCTGCCAGGTGTTGAAATCCTCACCGGTCGGCTGCCAATCACCGTACGCCTGACGCTTCCGTTCGACCGCCCGTTTGATCTTGTTCAGAATGACGACGAACAAGTTTTCCTTGTTCTCGATCAGCGTCGGATCGACCACCCCCAGCGGCGCCACTTTCCTCCCGATGGTGACGCTGTAGAACGGGTCCGTACGAAACAGCCGGAAAGCGTTGCGAATGAACGTCGTCTTGCCGCTGCCGCGGCTGCCATGGATGACGATGGTGTCATGGCGTCGGTCAAACAGGATGTTGCTGCCGTCGGCGTCGACGTCCTCCGGCGAGGGCGCACGCCGGTCCATCGCGTCGAGTTCGCCCAGGCGTCGAGAGATCAGGTCCGCGAGCGAGACGAGCGCCTGCTGCTGAATGAGTTCACTCTTGTCCTTCAATTCTCGAACGTCCAACCGCTTGGTCAGATCGATCAACACGCGGGCCGGTCGCTTGTCTCCATCCATCGGTATCCCCCGTTTCGATCAGTCGTTTCGTCGCCACGCCCAGATCCCGAACGCTCGCGCGACAAACCCCACGGCAAAAAGTCCCGACCGCCACCGTCTTCAGCGCCGCCCCCCTGACCGTGATGGGAGGACGGTCGGGAAACGCCCGAAATGAGCACAACGGCGGCCCGGACGACCGAGCCACCCACGCCCGGCCGCCGTCGGCTGTCGGAGGAGCGGCGACTGGTAGCGGCGGCCCGCTGGAACCGGGATGCGCGGCAATGACCGACATGGCCGGCCTCACTCCTTCAGGCGGTGTGGGAGGCATCGTCCAGGATCGAGGGCCTTAGGGCCGGGCCGCCGGCGCCCTCGAAGCTCGCCATCGCTTTGAAGCCGAGATAGCCGGCGTGGCTGAAGGCGAGCAGCCCGAAGAAGGTCTCGTCGATGGGCGGCATGGCCGCGAAAGACGCCCGGCCGGGATCGCTGAGCACGGCGACGACGACGACGCCGGTGATCCGGTGATCCGGTGATCCGGTGATCCGGTGATCCGGTGAACGGCCTGGACGAGGTATAGCGCGTACGCTACGAGCAAAAGCAGCGTGGTCACGAAGTGCCGGACGCGGGAGATGTCGATGACGTTGCGGTTGCTCGCATCCTCGCCCGTAAACAGGTCGACCATTCCCGCCGCGAACGGGGTCAGCCGGGCGTCAAGCTGGCCGATCGTGGTTTCCTGGCCCGGGCGGACGCCGGGGGTGGGTGGTGCGGCGGGGCCGGGCAAATCCCTGTCGCGTTTCGACTGAAGGATGAAGCTGCTGGCGAACAGTGTCCCGCCAACGAGAAACAGCAGCGCCCACAGCACCCATTGGCACTTCGGAAACATGGCGGCCGCCGGCACATCCGTCCGGCTCAGGACCTGCTGGTCCTCGTGAAGGCCGATGTTCCAGAGCGAGAGCACGAGGAAACCAGAGAGAAGCACCGCCGTCCACATGAACACATGATCGACGGCGGTCGGCGGCTCCATGAGCGCCGCCTGCGCCGCGGTCTGGCAGGCGCTGATCAGCCCCCGCTTGTCGACGTCGTTGCGTTCGTCCTCGGACGGCTCGACCGGCGCGGGGAAGCCGGCTCCTCCCGTCTTGGCGGCAAGCCTCGCAAGCTCCTGGATCGCGCCGTCGAGCACAGAACCGCCGGTTACCCGAGACAGGTTTCGGACAACGGCCCAGACCAGATTGCGGCACTCCTCGACCGTCATGTCTTCCTCCCGTGACGACGGACCACGGCCTTTCCTGGGCCGCCTCCGCGGGGCGATGGACCGATCGCCGGCGCAATCGTATCGCCACCGCTCCCTCGCCGGTCTTTTGGCCCGGGCTCGTCGCCGTCAGAGCGGAGACGAGCCCGACGTCCCCGCGTCAGCCTCGCGGAGCCGGCTTTCCCGGAGACACCGGCCGCCCCGTCTCCACGCTGGCGCGCGGCTCAGCCGTCCCTGCCCTGCTCGGCTTTCCCGAGCGTGTACTCGTAATACAGGTGCCCCATTGCCCGGAGGTCGGTCCCCAACCCGGAGGGCGCGGGTGCGTCGGAGCGCACGACATGCCCTCCGGTTTTGGCTATCAGCGCCGTGATCAACTCGGGCAGCGGCATGCGCTCCCAATTCTTCTTGCGCGCCATCTCCTGGTCGACCGGAATCATCGCCAGCCGCAGGTTCACCATTTCCTCAAGTCCCTTCTGGCGCAGGGTGGCGTTGTGGCTGCCGTGATGACCGACCTTGTAGAACACCGTCCGCTTCAGCAGATCGGGTCCCGTGACCGTTCGCCCGTTCACGGACCACTCTCGATTCTGCCACGAGAGCCAGTTACCCACCTGCGCGTCTGCGGCGAACAGCAGCACGTCGCCGTCGTCGAGCTCGATGGCGAGCACAAGGCTGGTGTTGTTCGTATCGTTGTCCAAACGCAGTGCGAAGTCGGCCGCAGCGCCCACCCAGTCGTCATCGATTCGCCGCCAGGTTCCCCCGTCCTCAGCGTTGCCCCAATAGCGTTCGGCGAAGAAGGGCAGCTTGCGAGCCTCGTCATAGGGAATGGCGGACTGCGGCCCGAACGGAATACCGGTGTCGTCGGCCACGGGATCGCGCACCGCCTCGTCCAGGAACAGGGCACTCAGTTCGTCCACGTCGGTCGTCTCGTCCAGGCCGTAGGTCTCCGGCTCGCGCTTCGACGGCCGCGACGTCCTCAACAACCGCTTGTCCTCCGGCGGACCAAGGACGTAGAGCCGCGCTTGGGTCCCCTTCAGAACCTCCGGGGCTTGCGCCGGCCTGCAGTAGCGAAGCGTCGCGCCCGGTCTCCTTCCGAGTGCGCGCGCCGCGTCGAGCGCCGACCGCGTAGAGTGTCCGCCCGCCGCGCCGAAAACGTATCCCGACGCCGGGTCCTCACCAAAGAAGCCGAGGAGGTTGTCGACGCTTCTGGCGACGCCGTCGGCGCCGAAGGCGCGCAGCCGGACGCTGCTGTCGACGAGGGCCTTGACCGCCGCGCTCCGCCGGGCGACGAGCTCCTTGGCGGTGGGATCGTCCGGGTCCTCGGTCCAGCCGAACCAGACGTTTTCAAAGCGGATCCGGTCGAGCTCCTCCCGCGCCTGAACGAAGCCGGACACGTGGTCCCAGTGCTCGTGGGTCACGACGAGAAGATCGACGACACCACCGGTCGTCGCGTTGATGTCGGCGACCACCTCCTTCATCTTGTTGGCCGCGCCGTCCGTGCCGAGGATGAGCCCGCAATCGATCATGATGAACGCCCGATCCCGGCCATCCTTCGCCGTCGTCCGTGGCAGCGTGATCAGGAAGCAATCGCCGAGCCCATGGCGATACATGCGGATTTTCGCACGGAAGACATCGGCGCCGGTGATGGGCGCCGGTGTGACCGTGGAGCCTTCGCCTGCGGCTCGACGGGCTTTGGTCTTGGCCATCGGCTTCTCCTTCAACGCACGCCATGGAGCATCGCGAACGGCTCGCTCGCGGGGCCGCCGCGCGGGTGGTAGTTCGCGGCCAGCGGAACGCCGGCCAAGGTATCGGCGAACCGGAGCTGCCGCGCCACGCGGGCCGTCTGGTCGATCCGTTTGCGGATGAAGTAGCGCACCGCTCCGGTCTTGAGGTCGATCAGCAGGGTGCAGCCCCCCCGGATCACACCGCGCCGGGGCGGCGCGGGTTCCCAGGCCTGGGTGATCTCGACGACCAAATCCGCGCGGCTTTGCCCATCCGGGCCGATCCGCCGCGCCGGCCGCACGGAGTGCACCTCGATGCCCCGGAACGTGCCGGGAAGTCCATCGATGGCACCGGCGGCGCCCCGCGCGCGGACGAGACCGAGCGTCGCGATTTCCGCCTCCGACACCTCGTTGGGCGACATCAGCCAACGGTGGAACGTTGCGGCGTTGGCCAGCGACGCCTCGAAAGCGGTGCGGCGGCTGGCCCCGAGGGTCCAGTCCAGATTCATCACCTTCAAGACGTTGGCGACGTTGCGCAGCGGCTGCGGCGGCGGCTCCCAAATGACGGCGTCCGGCGAAAGGTGGCGCACGCCTTCGGCGAAAATCCCGCGCCCGCGGAACGCCGCGATCAGGGCGACGCGGTACGACCGCTTGTCTTCCGGCACGAGGTCGCGATCGGCCGTGATGATCGCACGCAGGTAGTCGCCGAACGTGATGTCCACCGGCGGGCAGTAGTCGAGGGCGCGAATGCACATGTCCAGCCAGTGCCCGGCGATCTTAGCGGCCTCGTTCGCCAGCTTGTCGACCAGACCGGCGGGCAGCGCCCCTTCCGGCAGCACCCCGGAGCCACCGGTCGCAAGCCGGATGAACTCGTCCGCCCGCGTCTGGTAAATCCGGAGAAAGGCGTCGAAGACAGCCGCCACGAGCACCGCCCCGCGATCGTGCGCCTCCGTCGCGTTCGCGTATTGAGCCCGATCGAGCGGTTGGGGGACCCATTTCCCATCGACGATTTTGCCAATGGCATCGCGCAGCGCTCCGTACCCGCGGAGCGAACGGCCGAACCCGACAGCCAGCTTGGCCAAGGCGTTCTCGCGGCGGAGATCGCCGCCGGTCCGGGCGATCTCGGCGCGCAGCGCCTCGGGCAGGGTGAAATGCTGGAAGAGCGCCACGATGTCGGCGAACGCCTCATGGAAGGCCCAGACGTCCGGGTTGGTCGGCTGGGTGAAGCGTCGGTGCAACCCGTCGAGCAGCGCGTGCGACGTTTCGTGGGCGATGATGTCGTGGGACAGGGCGGCGAACACCAGCCCGCCGGGGAGCAGCCCGTTGGGGTTCTCCGCCGACTCCGGGAAATAGCCGAACAGCAGAGCCTTGCGGTCCGGGCTGTAGAAAGCGTTGGCGGTGCGCAGAGCGTGCGGGTAGAGCCGCAGGCGGCGCACGAACTCATCCCGCGGCCGCCCGTCGACGTATGTTCGTCGCGGCGCCCACAAGGCGACGCGGCCGAGCGCCCGCTCGAAATGTTCGATGGTGCGCATGGCGACGGCGTACACCATCTGCTGGTGAAACTGCGGGTTCGCTTCCGAAGGCGAAAGGCCACGCTGTGACAGCAGGTGAGGATGGTCGAGGTCCACCGGCGCGTAGCACCGCTGGCTGGCCGGGTCGGCGTCGATGACCTCGACGTATTCGCCGACCGGCCCAGGCTCCAACGCCTCCCAGCGTACGTCGATGCTCGTCTCGTTGAGTCCCTGCGTGGCGACCTCGGTTCCGATCGAAGGGTCCTGGGCGTACACCCGCAGGTGCCGCCGCGCCGGCGGACGCACCGGCGGATTGAGCGCATGCTCGAGCAGCATCCGCTGCACCGGGGTGAGGGGTGGCGGCGCAGCGGGTGACGGCGCTTCCACCGCAGACGCCGCGGCCGGCGCGTCCGCCGGTGTTTGGGCCGGCCCCCACCCGGTGGAGGCGCCTTGGCTCAGCAGGAGACGCAGCGTGTCTCGCAGCGCGCGCGAGGCCCCGGGACGCTCCAGCAGCGCTTCCGCGACCCGCCGCGCGGTGGCCGGGTCCGCCGGTGGTTGGGCCGGATCGGACAAGAGCGCCTCGATGTCGCTGGTTTGCGAGAGCTGGAGAGCTTCGAGTTCGAGCATGCGTTGGCGCGTCGACGGCGCGCCCGCGACACCCAAACCGGTCAAGATGCGCAACATCGGGAAACTCACATCGTCGCGATCCTGCGGGGCGAGGTCGGAGGCCGGGGAAGCGTCGAGAGCGTCGCGGGCGTGCAAGGCGCCGCGGCCGCACCGTTCGTCCGCCTGGCCGGCGGTCTCGAACAGCGCTTTGCGGACCGCTTCGACGCGCCGCCATCGCTCGCCGGCCGGAACCTGATCCAGCCACGCCCGGTGCGTGTGCATCCACAACGCGGCGGCCACCGCAACCTGGGGCGTCGCCGCCGAGGTCCCGGCGCCGTCGAGGTCGACGATGTCCGGGCAGCCGAGCTTGGCCCAGGGCACGTTGGGCGTGAACGCCGCCACCGCGGTCTTCATCTTGCGCGCCGGCCCGTAGTTCCCGGCCATCAGCGGCCTGCCGTGTGTGCCGCCGAGGTCGGCGTACGGCGCGTGATCGGCCATGATGCCGCAGGCCGCCACGACCCGGCCGAACCGTGCCGGATAGACGATGTTGCGGGTTGGTCGATTGTCGAGGTTGTTGCCGGCGGCGGTGACGATGAACACGCCCTGCTCGTAGAGCGCGTTCACCGCGTCGGCCCAGGCCTGGGAGGCCACTCCCCCCATACTCATGGTGACGACGTCGATGCTGGTCACGGAATCGCGGCTCAGCAGGTGGACGTAATCGAAGGCTTTGGCGATGGCGCTGTTGCGGAACAGCACGACGCGGTCGGCGACACGGATCGGCACGATCTCAGCGATCGGTGCCGCCATCGCCAGGATGCTGAGCGTTCCCGTGCCATGCCCGAGATTGGTGAGAAGACCGTCGGTGCGATCGGTCGCGTCCGCCGGAAAGTCCGGATCCACGAAGTTGCGCTCCAGGTCACGGCGCAGGGTCGGCGGCACCGTCGTGTGGCGGGGATCGTACCCGGTGTCGAGGTGGGCGATGCGCACGCGCGGCGCGGAACCCGCGGTTTGGGCCGTGGCGACCGCCGCCCGGAGCTGGGCATGCTGGTCGTCGGCGTACGACCCGCCGTCCGCATAGACCGGATAGTTCCGGTTCTGCGGCTCTGGCGCCGTGCAACTGTCCACGAGCCCAAACCCTTGTCGCGGTCGCTCCTCGGTGAGCCATTGCTGCTCGACGTCGGGTTCGGCGAAGGCGACCCCCCCGACACCGAGGATTCCCAAACCATCGCGCAACAGCGTGTGGCACAGGTCCCAGGCGTTGGCGTCGACGTCGGCGCGGGCGGCGCGCAACACGTGCCACGCGGTGGGTGCCGCGAAGCCGCGGCCCGGCGTTCGGTCAATGCTGCGGAACAGGGGCTCGATGTTGAGATCGATTCCGCTGGCGCGGGCCGAAAGCCCTGCCTCCACCGGCAGCGGAGGCATCCGGACCAAAAGAGACAGCCTGCTGGGGTTGGAAGCCATGGCCGGTCACTCCCACGTTGAACCCGGGTTGCAACGACAGACACCATACGGAAGCCGTCAAACGGCGCGATCAGACGCCGCTCGCGGGAAACGGAAAGCGGTTCGGGGGCGGCAGCGCCGTGTCGTAGTGGGTCCGCACGGCGAGGTCGCACACCGCATAGCCCCAGTTGACGAGGCGCTCCTGCAGCCGGTCATCCATGCGCTCCAAGCGGGTCGCCACCGCCGCGAGCTCCCGTGTCGCTTGGGGCGCGCAGGCCAAAGGCGTCTGCGCGGTAAACTCGGATGCGAGATTGCGGATGCTCCAATACGCCCCATGGCGCTCGCGGTCGGCGAAGGAGCCGACGACCTGCCGCTTGCGCAGGGCGCGAACCTGGTTGTCGGTCAGGTTGAAGATCCGGTGGGCGTGGCGAGCCCAGTCCTCGTGCGGTTCCCGTTCAGGCGACAGGCGTTGCCCGCCATCGCTGACGAACACGGTTTCGTAGCGCTTCCAAACCGTTTCCAGACCGAGGTTGTCGTAGACGCCGCCGTCGGTGAGGACGATGCGCGACGTGTAGGGCGTCTCGTGCAGCGCCGCCCCGGCCTCCGGTTGGACGGTGGACGGGTCCACCGTCAGCACCAGGGGCGACAGCACCGGCGGGAACGCCGCGGATGCGGCGACCGCAATGGCCAGTGGCAGGGTTGGGTGCGCACTCGGCCGACCTGCCAATCCCCCATGTACGGCCGCGAGAAGCGCCACAATGCCCCGGTCTGCACGTTGGTGGCGTTGATGACGAAGCGGGGTCCCGGATCCGCCGGCAGGTCCTGGAGCGTAGCCCCTTTGAACAGGATGTCGTCGTACTGGCGAGCGATGTGGTCCGCGATCGTACCGGACAGGAACAGGCCGCCGATGATCGCGTGCGCGTCGAGGGTCCGGCTCGCCAACGCGCGCAGCGGTGCCACCACCAACGGCGCGAAGTCCGCGTCGACCCGCCCGGGGTCGAAACTCAGTTCCTTCCAGCGCGTCGCGAGCACGGCGGCGGTGATTGAGCCGCAGGAAACGCTCGAAACCCGCGCCAGCGTTGCGAGCCGTCCGAGTTCGTACAGCCGCCATAGGACGCCAGCGTGGAAGAGCATGGCTCGGTAGCCGCCGCCCGACAGGCACAGGCCGACGCCCGGCTCGGGTCGCGTGGCGCCGTCGTCCGCGTTGACGGGGCTGCGCCGCATCGACAGTGAATCGACAACGTCCGCCATGGCTCCTCCCCTTTTTCTGTGAAGCCGCCATGTTCACCACGATAATAATCGGTGCGCTGTTAAAAGTGCAGTTGCGCATGAGGGTAGAACTGCTAGTCATTTTTGTGGATGATTGCCGCTCTGCATACTGGAGTATGCAGTTATGGCGCCTATAATCGCGCCCAACCATTTCGACGTCTGTATGCAGAATATTCAAGGTCGGGATGTCGATGGCGCTCGCAACGGCTCTGTTGCAAAGTTTGCCGGCAATCACGAGGTGATGGTTACGGGCATCACCGCCGACGCTATGCGTCCTGGATGTCGACCTGCTGGCTGAGGAACTGCACGGCCTCGGTGAGCACATCGGGTCCAAGGTTGAAGGCGCGTTCGACGAGGCGCGCCTCGCCCGGCACGTCGCGGGTGATGTTGAAGCTGGACGCTTGGCCTTTGCGGAGCGCCCGCATCACCTCAAAGCGCTTGATCGTCGCGTAGGCCGTCTTCAGGGTCTTGAAGCCTCGCACCGGGCGGATCAACTGTTTCAGCTTGCCATGGCCGGCCTCCACCACGTTGTTCAGATATTTGACCTGGCGGTGCTCAGTCTGCTCGGGACATTTGCCCTCGGCCTTCAGTTCCGCCAAGGCCGGCCCATAAGTTGGCGCCTTGCCGGTGTTGATGACCGTCGGCGTCTCCCACGCCTTCAAGCCGTTCAACGCCTTGGACAGGAAGCGCTTGGCGGCGGCGGTGTTCCGCGTGGGAGAGGCGGAGGTCGATGGTGTTGCCATGCTTGTCGACGGCTCGATACAGGTAGGCCCACGTGCCGCCCACCTTGACGTAGGTCTCGTCGACCCGCCAGCTGGTCGACCGCGGACAGCGCCACTGCCAGCGCAGCCGCTTCTCGATCTCCGGTGCATACTTCCGCACCCAGCGGTAAATGGTCGAGTGATCAACCGAAGCGCCGCGCTCGGCCATCATCTGCTCAAGGTCGCGGTAGCTGATGCCGTACCGGCAGTACCAGCGTACCGCCCAGAGCACAATCTCACCCTCAAAGTGGCGTCCCTTGAAGTCCGACACGGCTTGGCTCCCTCCAACGTCCAGCCATTCCGCCGCCTGCCGGCCAACTTCGCAACAGAGTCGCCGGGACCGCCGTCGCGGACCAAAGCGGAATGCAATCCGCTTTGGGGAGGGGCATAGAAACCCTCAGCGCAATCCCGCCTCCAGCTGTTCCGCGATCCGCGCCAGCGCCGTGTCCATCGCCGCCGGCGGACCGCTCTCCAGACTGTCCAGAACGATCAGTCGGGCGCCGCCGTCCGCCACAGCCTGGGCGATCTCCGGGGCCGGCTGGCGGTGGTGCAGCACCACGGGAATCGCCTCGGCCTTCAGGGTGGCGGTCAGTTCGACCAGACGTTCCGGCGTCCAGTCGCGGTCGTCGCGGGTCCAGACCTGGCGCAGATCCAGCCCGAGATCGGCGGCCAGGGTGGCGAAGCGGTCGGACAGGGCTGCCGCCGACGGGTCCGGCAGCGCGGCGAACACCTGCGCCGACCGGGACGACACCATCAGCAGCCCGCGCTTCAGGGCGGCAAGATTCGCGTCGATGGCGGCGGCGGAACCGGGATAGAGGCGCCGCAGGTCGGCGGCCAGGATGTCGGCCATCCGTCCGGCGTTGGCGATGCCCAGCCAGGGGAAGGCCACACCGCCGCTGACCGCGATCCCCGGCAAGGAGCCGTCCACCGGCCGGGCGGCGTCGATCTCGACGAGGCGGATGTTGGCGCGCCGCGCCAGCGGGTAGAGCGGATCCTCGCCCCAGGCGGAGCGCAGGGTCAGCACCGCGTCGGCCTTGCGGGCGGCCTCCGCCAGCTTGGCCTCGCCGCGCCCGCTCAGGAAGGCGTGCTGGCGCCCCATGGGGATGGCCGGCGGAACCACCGCCTCCACCGCCACCGGCGTGCCTTTCGTCAGAGCCTGGGCCAGCCCGGCGGTGACCGGGTGACCGGCCAGCACCGTCTCGGCGGACGCGCCCGCCACCGTGGACAGCAGCAGGAGCGCCGCAAGCGTGACGCGCTTCATCCCTCTTCCCCTTTCATGAACAAGCGCGCCAGCAGCGCCCCCAGAAACAACAGCCCCGCCGCCAGGATGATGGCACCGCCCGACGGCACCGGCAGGGCCAGTTGCACGGGCAGCAGGATTCCGGCCACCGCCGCCACGCTGGCGAAGGCGACCGACAGCAGGAAGAAGCCGCGCAGCGACGAGGCGACGACCCGCGCCGCGGCGGCCGGAATGACCAGCAGCGCCCCCACCAGGATGGCCCCGATGATCTTCACCGACGCGACGGTGACCACGGTCACCAGCACGATGAACAGATAGTCCAGCCTCTTCACCGGCACGCCGCGCACCCGCGCCAGCGCCGGGTTGAAGCTCGCCAGCAGCAGCCGGTTGAACAGCGGCAGCATCAGCGCCGTGACCCCGGCGGCCACCGCCAGCAGCACGGTCAGGTCACGGTCGTCCACCGTCAGGACCGAGCCGAACAGCACGTTCTCAAGGATATGGATGTTGACCCGGCTCGCCAGGATCAGCAGCAGGCTGGCGCCCAGCGCCAGCGACACCGACAGGAAGACGCCGATCAGCGTGTCGGAGGTCAGGTTGCTGCGGTTGCGCGTGTAGTTGACCAGCAGAGCGAACAGCAGGCAGTAGCCGAACAGGCTGGCGTAGGGGCCGGTGTAGGGCTCCCCCGCCAGGATGCCGATGGCGACGCCGGTCAGCGCGGCGTGGCCGACCGCCTCGGAGAAGAAGGCCAGCCGCTTGGTCACCACCAGCGTGCCGAGCCCGCCGAGCACCGGCCCGATGACCAGCCCGGACAGCAGCGCGTTGACGAGAAAGCCGTGGGTCAGCCCGGCGGGCAGCAGCCCGGCCCCGGCCCAGCCCTGGACCAGGGCGCGCAACGCCTCGAAGCTCATGACGCGATCCTCTCAGCTCCGGTGCGGCGCGGAACGGCGGAGAACAGGTCGAACACCCGCTCCGGCGACAGCATCTCCAGCGGGGCGCCGTCGAACAGCACGCGCCGGTTCAGGCCGGTCACCCGCGTCGCCAGCCGGCGCACCTGGGCCAGATCGTGCTCGACCCACAGGACGGTGGTCCCGGCGGCGGAAAGCTCGGCCAGCAGCGTTTCGAAAATGGCGATCCCCGCCTCATCGAGCGCGGTCATCGGCTCGTCCAGGACGATCAGGTCCGGCGCCGGGATCAGCGCCTGGGCGAGCAGGACGCGCTGCCGCTCGCCCCCCGACAGCGCGCCGAAGCGGCGGCGGGCCTTGCCGGCCATGCCGACGCGGTCCAGCGCCGCACCGTAATTGATACGGCGGTCCGGCCCGAGGAAGGCGGGGCGGCGCTGGCACAGCACGGCCAGGAAATCCTCCACCGTCAGCGGCAGGCCGCGGTCGAATTCGACCGATTGCGGCACGTAGGCGACCGTGCCCGGCCCGTCGCCCGGCCAGTCGAGCCGGATCGTCCCGCGGTGCGGCGCCTGACCGAGCAGGGCGCGGATCAGCGACGACTTGCCGCCGCCGTTGGGGCCGACCAGCGCGTGGACGGTGCCCGCCGCGACACGCAGGGACACGTTGTCGAGGATCTCCGTGCGCCCCAGCGTCAGGCCCACCGCGTCGAACAGGATGGCGGGACCCGTCACGGTGCCGCCTCGGCCATCGCCAGCACCAGCGTGTCGAGGTTCCGGGCCATCTCCCGCTCGAACAGGTCCGGCGCGTAGTCGCCGTGCGAGATGTGGGAGAAGGCGTAGAGCCGGATGCCGGTCTCGCGCCGGATCGTCTCGACATAGGCGCTGGGGAAGTTCAGCTCCGAGAAGATCACCTGCACGTCGAGCTTGCGCATCGTCGCGATGGTCTCGGCGAGCTGGGCCGGGCTCGGCTCGATGCCGTGGGCGGGCTCGACGACGGCGGAGACCTCCAGCCCGAACTCCCGCAGCAGGTAATCGTAGGCGCCGTGGATGGTGGCGACGCGCAGGCTGGCGGTGCCGGCCGTCGCCAGCTTCGCCAGCGCGTCGGCCCGCAGCTGGCGCAGGCGGCGGGAATAGGCGCGGGCGTTGGCGGCGTAGGCGGCGGCGTTGTCCGGGTCGAGCCGCCCCAGTTCACGCGCGATGGTCGCGACCTGGAGAACCGAGTTGGTGATCGACAGGAAGCTGTGCGGGTTGACCACCTTCCCGGCCGCCCGCGCCGCCATTCCCGCCGCGGGCAGCAGCGGCACGTCGGCATTGGATTCGACGACCGGCAGCGACGGCTTCGCCGAGGCGGCGATCATCCGCCCGGCGAAATCGTCGTGCCCGATGCCGTTCAGAACGATGGCGTCCAGTCCGCCGATGCGCTGGATGTCCTCCGGGCGCGGCTCGTAGGCGTGCGGGTTGAAGCCGGCGGGGATGACCGGCACCACCTCAGCCGCATCGCCGACGATGTTGGCGACGTAGGAATAGTAGGGGTGCAGGGTGACGCCGAAGCGGCGACGCCCGGCGGGAGCGGCAAAGGCACGGGCGGGCATGGCCGCGGCGGCCAGGGCGCCGGCCAGGATCAGGCGGCGGTCGGGGCGGCGGTCGGAAAAGAGGCTCATCGGGTCACCCCGGCGGTGAAGGTGGAGACGATCCGCTTC
>NZ_JAUQTX010000450.1:0-2383 GCF_059803775.1 Azospirillum sp. UFLA03-27
GTAGAGTACAGACCCGACATCTGACCGTGTAAGCGCCTCTATTCCTAATCAGAAAACGATCAGATCCACCGGTGGAGCATGACCAGCGTTGTCCTGCTCTCCACAAGACAATGACCCGGAAAGCCCCGTTCAGGCAGTACCCAATGACCCTACAGGCATAGGGTCTGGACTCATAACCAGTCGGCGACGGTTGCGGCGATGTGGACGGCTGCCATGAAGTTGGTTGCGGACCGGTCATACCGGGTGGAGATGCGCCGGAAGTCTTTGAGGCGTCCGAACATACGTTCGATGACGTTGCGGTTCCGGTAGAGGTAGGGAGAGAAGCAGTTTTTCCAACGCTTGTCGGTGCGTGGTGGAATGTTGGGCGCGGCTCCCGCTCCCGCCTCTTCGATCTTCCGTCGAACAGTGGCACTCTCGTAACCCTTGTCGCCGTGCAGAAGGTCGGTGGGTGGCATCCGGTCGAGCAGACGGTCGGCGGCGGTGCAGTCGGCAACCTGACCGCCGGTCAGCAGGAAGGCGAGCGGCCGCCCGCGCGGATCGCTCAGGGCATGGATTTTGGTGGTTCGTCCGCCACGGGACCGTCCGATGGCCTGTGCCCGCTCCCCTCTTTGCCGCCGCTCGCCGAACGATGGGCGCGCACCGCCGTGGAGTCGATCATCACCTGGGCCGGAGGCCCACCCGCTGCGGCCAAGGCATGGAAGATGTCCTCCCACACGCCCCTGGACGCCCAGCGGACGAACCGATTGTAGAGCGTCTTGCGGGGGCCATAAACCGGCGGAGCATCCGCCCAGCGCCCCCGACTTCAGAACATGGACGATGCCGCTGATCACACGTCGGTCATCCACGCGCGGCTTGCCTCGGGTGTCGCACGGAAGGTGCGGCTCAAGCTGTCCAAACTGCTCCACCGTCAACCAGAACTGACCGTCGCTCATCGCAAAGCCCCTTTCCAAGGCGTTGAATCACAACGGCTCTCTGACGGAAAAGCTCTTTATGGATCCGGACCCTAGGGCAAGAAGCTGGCGGGCTTACACGAGAACTCTGGTATTTCATGGTCAGCGCCAACCTCATAGCAGGATCATAGAAGGATGGGTGCCAACCTCTAGTCCTGACCTCCTCCACTATAAAAGGTTGCGCATTGATAAACCAAATCACTCCAAAATTAGCATCAAGAAAACTAGAAATATATTCCTCCGGCTCGCGGGTGAAATATGCAGAACAAATCATTTCGGAATAGTGCGGAATGTTTTGTCGCTTTCAATGCCTTGAAAATTTTGCAATCTGACGGCGCATTGTATTAAGCATGTTCTAGCCAATATCTCTGCCAATTTTCTCTCCTGGGAGAATGGGATCATTCTCTTGTAGTGGCTACCATGAAGTATTTGCGATCTGCCCTTGTTGTACAATTCTTCAATAAGCTTAAATAACGTCTTTGGGCTACGACCTTTTACAACAACCTTATCGCCAGAAATACCCGTAAGATGCGATACCATGGATTGTATTCCTGAGCACTTTCCGCCGCAGGCAAGAACATCCAGAGATGTAGCAATTTTTGCCAGAGCTATTGCATCACTTTTCTCTCTACATCCTTCGCCATACCAGTCCAACGCTGTCGCCCATCTTTCCGAAAGGTCAGGATACCTACCTGAGACCGGCGATACTAAAGATTCCAGAATTACCGATATTGCCTCAGTAACTTTTTTGTTTCTTCTAAGATGCAGAGAAACCTGCTTGTACTCCATTGTCATTATACGTGACCCAAGCCTCTGGCCAGGAATCCATAGGTAGTTATCAGTTTCCATGATCTGACTAGTTCCTATTGGCTCAAGCCTCTCGCTTTGGAGAGCCTGCTGATGAAAACATTTTCTTGATCCGAAAACTAGCGATATGGAGTCCAAACCGGATTTACAAACCATCTCACCGATTTTTCGAGACAAATCCTTTTCCTTGTTATTGATGGTGATCTTAATCAAGCTACTGCTGTTTTCAATTGCTCCGTATACAAATCCAGCTAAGCCGGACAATGGAAAATTACCCTTGGGTTGACGCAGTGCTTTCTTCAGGTGTTTTTTCCATTTTGCATTCGCATCCGGCTGACCAAAAGCCAATCGCTTCGCAGGCTCAGAAAAATCTACCCTGTCTATCCATTGATCCCGCGTTAGAAATGTAAGAGGACCAAGATTAAATGGCCTTCTTAGTTCCATGCCTATTGTCCATGCAGGATAGTAGTGAGTGAATTCCCTGCACTGATCGGACACAGCCGTTTTTAGTGAATTTATCACATATTCATTTAAGTTGCTGATACTTTCCAAACTCACCTCACCCCTTAGGTGACTTACGCATATATTTACTATAACTTGTCGCAGCGTGGCGCTGAGTTTATCAA
>NZ_JAUQTX010000451.1:0-2344 GCF_059803775.1 Azospirillum sp. UFLA03-27
GCGTATAATCGTCGGCAGCGTCAGATGTGTATAAGAGACAGGCCCTGGGTGGCGACGACACCGGCGACACCGGCGGTCGCGGCGCCGACGGCGAGAAGGAGGGCAAGCTTTGAAGGAGACAACGACATGGGACCACTCTCCTGGGGAGTCAAACGAAGGCGCCGCGGCCGTCCGCGGGGGACAGGCGGCGGCGGAAGAAGTCGGCGACCGCCAGCAGCGCCGGGCGGTGGCCCGGCAGGGCGGCGTGCGAAAGGGCGGGGAAGCGGGTGACCTCGGTGGGCACGCCGGCTCCAATCAGGTTGGCGGCGTACTGTTCCGCCTCGATGCGCAGGACGTCCTTCTGCGCGGTGACGATCAGCGTCGGCGGCAGCCCGGCCAGCCGGCGGGAATCCAATGGTGCGGCGTACGGGTGCACACGCTGCGCCGCGTCCGGCAGATAGGCGCGGTAGCAGCGCGCGTAGGCGGTCGCCGGAACGTCGCACTGCATCGCCTGGGCGTCGCCGGCGCGGGTCAGGCTGGGGTCCAGCATCGGGCCGAGCAGGGCCTGCGCGCGGATGTCCACCGCGCCCTGGTCGCGGGCGAGGAAGGTCAGCGAGGCGGCGACATGGCCGCCGGCATCGTGCCCGGCGACGCCCAGCCCGCCCTTGGCGATGTTCAGGTCGCGGGCTTCGGTCAAGGTCCACAGCGCCGCCTGATGGGCGTCGTGGGCGGCGGTGGGGAAGCAGTGGGCCGGGGCCAGCGAATAGCCGACCGAGACGACCAGCGCCGGCACGCTCTCCGCGATGGCGGCGGCGGCGGTCTCGGCCTCCTCCAGCGAACCGGAGGTGAAGCCGCCGCCGTGCAGGTACAGCAGGGCCGGGACGGTCAGCCCGATCAGCGGCCGGTAGAGCCGCAGCCGGATGTCCTGGGCGTGGCCGGCGATGGTCCGGTCATCGACCGCGATCCGGCAGGGCGCCGTTCCGGTACTGCGTGTGTTCGACTGATCCGACGAGCGGCCCATGATCCGACGGTGCCCCAGCACCCCTCCCGCATTGCAACAGGAGGGAGTGTGGACGTCAGGCGGGACGGAATAAATACGCGGTCAACGGCAACACAATTCGGATCGGATGAACAATCCGATCCACATGAGGCCTGGCTCACACCACGCAGAGACGGGCGCCCTCCGGTTCCGTGGTGGCGGGAGCCGGCTTTGGCTTCTCCCGGTCCGGACACTCGTAGCCGTCGATCTCCTCGCCCTGCATCAGCGGGCAGCCCTCGAACAGCTCGGCGACCCAGTCGACGAAGGCGCGGACCTTGGGCGACAGGTGGCGGTTGTGCGGGTAGAGCGCGGAGATGGGCATCAGGGCCGGGCGCCACTCCTTGAGGATCTCCACCAGGGCGCCGCTCCGCAGGTGGGGAAGCGCCATGAAGCGGGCGGTCTGCCCGATGCCCAGCCCCTCCAGAGCGCAGGTGACGTAGGCGTCGGCGTCGTTGACCGAGACGGGGCCGTTCAGCTTCACCTCGTGGATGACGCCGTCGCGCTCGAAACTCATCTCGTGCATCTTGCCGGTGCGCGTGAAGTAGTTGACGGCGCTGTGGCCTTCCAACTCCTCGATGGTCTTGGGCGTGCCGTGGCGGGCGAGATAGGCCGGGCTGGCGACGGTCACCGGGCGGAAGGCGCCGACCCGGCGGGCGATCAGGCTGGAATCCACCAGATCGCCGACGCGCAGCACGCAGTCCACCCCCTCCTGGATCAGGTCGATGGGACGGTCGCTCATCCCGATCATGATCTCGATGTCGGGGTAGCGGGCGTGGAACTCGTGGATGGTCGGGATGATGATGAGCCGCCCGACCGAGCCCGGCATGTCCACCCGCAGCCGTCCGCGCGGCGTCTTGCGGGCGCTCGTGAAGGAGGTCTCGATCTCCTCCAGGTCGGACAGGATGCGGGTGGCACCCTCCAGATAGGCGGCGCCGTCGAGCGTCAGGCTCAGCTTGCGGGTCGTCCGCTGGAGCAGGCGCACGCCGAGCGCCGCCTCCAGATTCTGGATGGTCGTCGTCACCGAGGCGCGCGGCAGGCCCAGCGTGTCGGCGGCCTTGGTGAAGCTGTTGACCTCGACGACGCGGACGAAGACGCGCATCGCGTGCAGTTTGTCCATGGTCGGTCCATCGACGCAGTGGGGACAGCCCGCACACAAGGAGCGGGCCGGGTTGCGCCTATCTAAGCACAGCCCGGCGCGAAGTCGATGGGGCTTTGGTTGTCCCCTCTCCCTCTGGGGAGAGGGTTAGAAGCGCTAGCAGGATGCGGAAAAAGGGCTGTGCACGGCCGGTTGGTCGTGATTCTTTTCGGTTGAGGAGAACACGGCCG
>NZ_JAUQTX010000452.1:0-2314 GCF_059803775.1 Azospirillum sp. UFLA03-27
GCGTATAATCGTCGGCCGCGTCAGATGTGTATAAGAGACAGGACCCCGACCGGCTCCCGCGCGATCACCAAATGCCCCTTCCGCGGCAGGATGCGGCAGCCGCCCAGCGTGCGTCCCCGGAAGCGTTCCCCCGCGATCTCGGCGAACAGGCGCTCCGCCGCCTCGTCCTTCGGCGGGTAGGCGGCGCCCCCCGTCGCGGCGATGCAGCGGACCAGCGCGCGCATGCCAAGCTCCTCCGGCGCTTCCAGCAGAGGCTTCGGATCCAGCCGCAGCCAGCCCTCCGGATGGACCTCCACGGACTCGGCCAGCAGGGCGGCGGTTCCCGATTCCAGCGCGTTGCGGGCCCGGGCGGCCCGGCGGGCGAGGTCGGCCAGACGCGGCGCGTCCAATCCCTCGGCGGCCAGCGCCTCCCCCGCCGCGCGCAGGCGGGCGCGGGCGAAGCGCGGGTTGCGGTTGGACGGGTCCTCGATCCACTCCTGACCGAAGGCGCGGCAGGTCGCCACCAGCCGCTCGTGAGGCAGGTCCAACAGCGGCCGGATCACCCGCACCGCCCCCGCAGCACGCACCGGCGCCATGCCGGCCAGCCCGTCGATTCCGGAGCCGCGGGCGAAGCGCAGCAGCACCGTCTCCGCCTGATCGTCACGGTGGTGGGCGAGCGCCAGATGAAGGATACCCTCGTCCCGACAGCGCTCGGCCAGCAGGCGGTGGCGCGCGGCGCGGGCCGCCTCCTGGATGCCGGTCGCCGGCTTCTCGCCGTCCCAGCGCAGAATGGCCTGGGCGACGCCACTGGCCTGGAGCCAGCCGCCCACCTGAGCGGCCTCCGCTGCGGATTCCGCGCGCAATCCATGATCGACGATCAGCGCAAGGACATCCCCGCCCCGCTCCGCCGCCCAACGCTGGGCGAGCAGAACCAGCCCGAAGCTGTCCGCCCCGCCGGACACGCCCACGGCCACGCGGGGCCGCGTCTCGAAGCCGCCCAGCCGGTCCATGCGGGCGGCGAACTCACCCGCAGAGATCGGCCCCGCGGAAATCGGCCCCGCCGGGTCGGACGCGTTCACCGCACCCGTCAGGCGCAGTTCAGACGACGGCGCTCGGTGTCGGCGCGGCGCTTCACGCTGGCCGATGCCTCCGGGAATTTGGTGATCAACTGGTTGAAGGCCGTGCAGGCGTCCTTCTTCTGGTTGAGCTGCTGCAGCGACATGCCGAGCTTCAGCAGATTGTCGGCCGCCTTGTTGTTCTTCGGATACTTTTGCACGCCCTCGGCGAAGGCGACGGCGGCGTCCTGGAACTTGTTGCGGACGTAGTAGGTCTCACCCAGCCAATACTGGGCGTTGCCGGCGAGCTGGTGGGACTTGTTCTTCGCCAGGAAATCGCTGAAGGCCTTTTCGGCCTTGTCATAGTCGGACTGGCGCAGCAGCTCGAAGGCGTGTTCGTACTGCTTCTCCGGGGTCGAGTTGGCGGGAAGCGGCGCCACGGCGGCGGTCTGCTTCTCCGCCGGCTTGTCAGCCGTCTTCTCAGGCGCCTTGGCGGCGCTGGAGGCCGTGGCCGGAGCCGCCGCGCTGGGCTTGGCCGGGCCGCCGAACGGGTCGCTGGCCGCCCCGCCGCCCTTGCTCTCCAGCTCCTTCAGGCGGAAATCGATGTCGCTGTTGACCCGCTCCAGCCGGTCCTTCATCTGCGAGATCTGATAGGTCGCCTCTTCATAGCGCCCGGTCAGCTCCGACAGGGCGCGCTCCAGCTTCTGCAGTCGCACTTCGAAATCGGCGGCCAGGGACGGCTGGATCTCGGCGGTCTGCCCCCGCGTGTAGGAGTTGCCCGGATAGGCCTGCGCCACCTCGACGCGGCCGCCCAGCGCCTCCACCCCCGACTCCAGCCGGTCCAGACGGTCCTGCAGCGAAGCCGTCTGCGCGAAGACGGAACCGCTGCACAGCAGGCCGCCAAGCAGCAGGGCGGCGAAAGAAGTGGTCTTGGTCATGCGTCGAGGGTCCTGTCCGGGCGGGAAAAGCCGTCGTTAAGAGGGTGCCGGCCCAAGCGGGCGAAACTATGGCGGCTGTTTACCAGAAGCGCGCGCCCCTTGCACGGTGGTGATTTGGAAATCTCCCGCGCGCCGGGCGCGTACCCGGAAGAGAACACAGAAAAAAGCCCCTTCCCGGCAATCCGGAAAGGGGCCCTTCTCGAAGGAAACTCCTGAAAGCGTCTTACGCCTTGAGGATGCCGCGTCCGGCGAAGCGGGCGGCGGTGCCGAGCATCTCCTCGATGCGGATCAGCTGGTTGTACTTGGCCAGCCGGTCGGAGCGCGACAGCGAGCCGGTCTTGA
>NZ_JAUQTX010000453.1:0-2371 GCF_059803775.1 Azospirillum sp. UFLA03-27
GTTCCCTCCCTCCCCCGCTTCGCAGGGGAGGGCCAAATCACGCCACACCGGCCCCCCAGCGCGCGACGAAGGGCGCCCATTCGCGGTCCACCCGCTCCCGCCCCTCGTCGGACAGGCGGTGGCGGTTCTTCGCGTAATCGCTCACCGCCCCCAGATACGCCTCGAAATTAGGCTGCGCCGCCGCGAAGCCCGGCAACTCCAACGTCTGGTACAGCCGCTCCACCTCCTCCAGCGGCGCGCGCTCGAACCGTTCGAACGGCACCTCGGCGAAGCGGTTCGCCGGCAGGTTGGCCGTGTCGTCGATCAGCGCCTGCATGATGCGCGGGTAATGGTCCAGCACCACCCGCTCCACGTCGATGTGCTCATGCGGCTGGAGCGCCAGCCGTGCCAGCAGCGTGCGGTAGAAGCCGACCGTCGACACGAACACCGCCCGCGGGTCGCGGTGGATGTGGATGAAGCGCGCGTCGGGCCAGATCTCCCGCATCATGGCGACCCGCGCGCTGTAGACCGGGTTCTTCAGCAGGATGCAGCGCCCGCCCTGGGCGATCGACACCTTCTCCAGGAAATAGAGGAAGCGGCGCTTCCAGGCGTCCCGCTCCGCCGCCGTGCAGCCGTCGAAATAGAGGCCGCGCCGCAGATTCTCGTCGAACCGCTCCGGGAAATAGAGGCCGTGGTAGAAGGAGACCGGCGACATGTTCGCCAGCGCGATCTCGTCCTCCTGCGGGCTGTCGGCCTTGACCGGCACGTTGTCGATGTAGCGCCGCTCCGGCAGGGCGCGGGCCAGCAGCGGCCGCAGGACCGAGCCCAGCCCCAGCATGTCCCAGGGCAGCCCAACCGCGAAGGGGTCGATGATGCCGAACTGCGGGTCGCGGCTCAGCACGTTGTAGAGATGGGTGGTGCCGCTGCGCCAATGGCCGAGGATGAAGACCGGCGGCGGCAAACCTGCGGACTTCCGGCGCCGCGCCGCCACCCACCCGGCCTCCGCCAGGGAGAAGGGCGCGCGCCCAAGGGCCGAGGCCAGCGCCGCCAGTGCCGTCGGCCAGCCGCGCCCCCGCGGCCCGCCGTTGCGCGTCAGCACGGTCAGCAGGGTGATGGCGTCGCAGCCATACAGCGGATGGTCCGGGATCGGCATCCATCCGCTTCCCCTCTTTGCTTGCCCACCCATCCGGACACCTCCCTTCGACAGCGCCGCTCAGGAGGATAGACCGGCCCGGACGCTGTTACATCCCACACGGACGGTTGAATCCGCCTGCCCCGAACGGGCAGATTTCCATCGACTCTTGCCGGAACAGGACGGGGCGCACCGCGATGACTGGGTCTTTCTCACGCCGAACATGGATGCGCGCCGCGCTCGCGCTGGTCGTCCTGGCGGCTGGCCTGCTGCCGGTCCCCGCCGTGGCGCAGCAAGCCCCCGGCACCGCAGCCGGCACCACGCCGGGCGCCCGCGCCACGGTGGCGCGGCTGAACGAGGCCATCCTGTCCCTGATGCGGGAGGCCGCGGGACGGGAGCCGGCGCGGGTGCGCCTTCAGCGCTTCCTGCCGGTGATGCTCGACACCTTCGACCTGGAAGCGGCGCTCCGCGTCGCCGCCGCTCCCTATTTCGACCAGTCGGCGGAGCCGGAAAAGCGGCAGGCGCTGGACGCCTTCGCCCGGCGCAGCGCCGCCCAGTATGTCGACCGCTTCGACAGCTACGACGGCCAGCGGCTCGAGATCGTCGGCGAGCGGCCCGCCCCGCGCGGGATGCTGCTGGTCGACACCGATCTGGTGCGCGCTGGCAAGACGCCGGTGCGGTTGAGCTACCTGCTGCGGCCGGAGGGTGACCGCTGGCGCATCCTCGACGTGCTGGCGAAGGGCACGGTCAGCCAGCTCGCCACGCAGCGCTCGGAGTTCCAGAGCACGCTGCGCGGCGGCGGGCTGGCCGCCCTGACGCGCGATCTCAACAGCAACGCCGACCGCATCCTCGGCGGGGCCTAGAGGCGGAGGCGGAGGCGCATGGGCATCACCCTCGTCACCGGGGGCAGCGGCTTCATCGGCGGGCATCTGGTGGCGGCGCTGGCCGCGCGGGGCGAGCGGGTGCGCATCCTCGACCGGCAGGAGCCGCCGCATGATCAGCCGACCGGTGTGGAGTTTCACCACGGCTCCATCCTCGATGCGGCGGCCATCGCCCGCGCGTTGGAGGGGGCGGTGCGGGTTTATCACCTCGCCGCCGTGGCAACCTTGTGGGACCGCGACCCGACCGTCTTCGACCGGGTGAACCGGCAAGGGACAATGGCGGTTCTGGACGCGGCGGCACGGACGCCGGGCTTGAGGCGCTTTCTCCATTGCTCGACGGAAGCCGTGATGCTGTCTCTTATACACATCTGACGCTGCC
>NZ_JAUQTX010000454.1:0-2323 GCF_059803775.1 Azospirillum sp. UFLA03-27
CCACCGCCGGAGCGGTGGGATGCCGCTCGGCAAGCCGTTCGAATCCTTCGTGCAGACGAAGATCGGGCCAGATTTTGACCGGTCCGAAACTG
The DNA here is from genome assembly GCF_059803775.1 of Azospirillum sp. UFLA03-27. Classification (NCBI taxonomy): domain Bacteria; kingdom Pseudomonadati; phylum Pseudomonadota; class Alphaproteobacteria; order Rhodospirillales; family Azospirillaceae; genus Azospirillum; species Azospirillum sp. UFLA03-27. The sequence goes on from NZ_JAUQTX010000454.1 coordinate 93, forward strand.
TTGGACAGATGAAGGCGGTCGTTGGGGAGGTGCGGCGTGGTGTCGGGCATCGAAGTCCCCACAAATCCCTCGGCGTTGCAATGATCCGACGGGAAAATTCGCGACGAATTTTTACAAAAACGTCATATGCGTCCCAAAAAGGGATTAGGTCGCCGACAATACGTCCTAAAGGAGGATTGTCAACGAATGATACAACTCAGAGAGATTCTGACAATCGGGAAAGCCGCATTACGGATATGGAATGAATCCGCGCACACCCGTGTGTGGTTATTGGGTTCCGACGGACATAGCTTCCGTCACGGCGAGGGGGATGGGATGCGGCGGGTTGATCAAAGGTTGCAGCGTCGGCCCGCAAGAGCGGAATCCGCTCTGATCCTGTTGATGGAAGGAGCGTTCACATCACGGGGGAGGGATCGGATGAGCAAGGCGGAGTCCAAGAAGCAGCAGATGGCTGCGGGTGCGGCGCTGGCCGCCAAGCGTGGGGAGCAGCCGGAATCCAGCCTGCGCGGGGCGTCGAAGGAAATGGCCAAGTCGATGAGCGAGAAAGAACTGCGGGAGATGGCCTCCGCAAAGCGCAAGGATCTGCCCGCCCGCAGTTCAAAGGATGACGCAAAGGATTGATGTCAGGCTGTTTCTGCGGAACTGACGGGGGTGACCCCGTCAGTTCTGTTCCTGCGGACGGAAGGTGGCGACGCGGTAGGCGTACCAGGCGGCGATGGCGGCGATGACCAGCTTGGCCACCGGGTCCATCCATCCCGACACCTTGTCGTACTGGCCCTCCAGCAAATAACCCGCACCGGCGAGAACCAGCGACCACAGCGCCGTTCCGATGCTCGAATAGGCCATGAAGCGGGCCAGACCCATCCCGGCGATCCCCGCGGGAACAGAGATCAGCGTGCGCACCGCCGGGATCAGGCGCCCGATCAGCACCGACGCCCCGCTGTGCCGGCGGAACCAGCCCGTCGCCTCGTCAACCTGCGCGGGCGCCACCGTCAGCCAGCGGCCATGCCGGGCGGCCAGCCGCTTCAGCCGCTCGCTGCCCAGCCACAGTCCGGCGTAGTACCAGAACAGCGCGCCCGCCACAGAACCCACGGTGCCAGCCAGAACCACCAGCGGCAGGCTGAGGTCCCCACGGGCGGCGACGAAGCCGGCCAGCGGCATGATGAGTTCCGATGGGATGGGCGGAAAGACGTTTTCCAGCAGCATCAGAAGCGCGATGCCGGCGTAGCCGCCGCTTTCGACCAAGTCAGTGATCCACTCGAACACGCGGTCCTCCGGTTCCGGTTGCCTGGATAAACCCGCCGGTGGCGCCGGAGTTCACCGGCTCCCCCAACGAGGGAGGGGTGACGGTGCCATGGCCTTTCGTATTGCTTTCACTTTTTTCGTATTGCAGCCTGCCGAACCCTCGGCTACCGTTTGAAACGAAAACGAAGGCGCAGACCGCAAGGGGCGGGCGCACAGCGGAGAGGAGGGATGGATGGCCGGGGTCTACGACCTTGCCATCGTCGGCGGCGGCATCAACGGCTGTGGCATCGCGCGCGATGCCGCGGGGCGGGGCTGCTCCGTCTATCTGTGCGAACAGAAGGATCTGGCGTCGGGCACGTCCTCGGCCTCGACCAAGCTGATCCACGGCGGCCTGCGCTACCTGGAATATTACGAGTTCCGGCTGGTCCGCGAGGCGCTGCGCGAGCGCGAGGTGCTGTGGCGCATGGCGCCGCACATCATCTGGCCGCTGCGTTTCGTCCTGCCCCATCTGCCCGGCCTGCGGCCCTCCTGGTTCCTGCGGCTCGGCCTGTTCCTCTACGATCATCTCGGCGGCCGGGAGAAGCTGCCGGGCACGCGCGGGTTCGATCTGCGCAGCGATCCGACTGGGAAGCCGCTGAAACCGGGTTTCGCACGCGCTTTCGAATATTCGGATTGCTGGGTCGACGACGCGCGTCTGGTGGTCCTGAACGCGCAGGACGCCGCCCGCATGGGCGCGACGATCCACACCCGCACCCGTTTCCTGAGCGCCGTCCGCGAGGACGGGCTGTGGACCGTGACGGTGGAGGACACGCGCAGCGGCCAGCGCAGCAGCATCCGCGCCCGCGCCCTGGTCAACGCCGCCGGCCCCTGGGTGTCGGAGGTGATGCGGCAGGGGGCGCGCTCCACGGTGGACGCGCGCATCCGTCTGGTCCAAGGCTCGCACATCGTGGTGCCGAAGCTGTTCGACCACGATCGTTGCTACATCT
>NZ_JAUQTX010000455.1:0-2281 GCF_059803775.1 Azospirillum sp. UFLA03-27
GTTATAGTCTCGTGGGCTCGGAGATGTGTATAAGAGACAGGGTTCAGCCGCTCGATCAGCGGCAGGTCGTCGCCCGGCGGCTCCGCCTCCGTCGCCTCCAGCACCGCCAGCAGGCTCTTGATGGTGTCCAGCGCCTGGAGGATCAGCGAGACCGCTTCCGGGTTGATGGTCAGTTCACCGTCGCGGAACTTGCCCAACACGTTTTCCGAGGCGTGCGCGACCTTTTCCAGGCGCGGCAGGCCGAGGAAGCCGCAGGTGCCCTTGATGGTGTGCACCAGACGGAAGATGTTCGACAGAAGTTCCGGATTGTTGGGATTCTGCTCCAGACGGACCAGTTCCACGTCGAGAACCGACAGGTTCTCGTTGGTTTCCGTCAGGAATTCGGAGAGCAGATCATCCATGTCACGATCCCCACGCCCGCAATTGTATCCGTTTCCGGCCGGGCCGTCCGGAGGGCGGCGTGCGCGACGCCGCCGGTACGGGCCTTTCCAGCTACGGTGGGAGCCTGTCAAACACTGATTAAGAGAACCTTACCTCCTTCGATACCACTCTCGGGCTCCGCCGTCGTGCCGAGCCCACCGGCCAAAAGTCACAGCCCGCGCGGCCGGCGCCGGCGCGGCGGCCTATGACCGCAGAGCACGCTCCACGCAGCCATGACGAAGTGCCGCGCACCGGACCGGCGGCGGTTTGAAACACGTCGATGCGCGGGTCACGCCCCCGGTGGGGGCCGCGTCACCACTCCACGGTGAAGACCAGCCGGTCCGGCCCGGCCGGGATGGCGGCGACGCGGTATCCGTCGTCCTCCGCGAAGCGCCCGGTCATGTAGGCGTGGATGCTGCGCGGGGTCAGGTCGGCGGCGGCCACCGTGCCGGCCAACGCCGCCGCGGACTCGTCCTTGAGGGCGCCGGGACGCCCGGCGGCGGTGATGGTGAAGCGCCCCGCCTGCTCGTCCCCCTCCGCCGCGACGGTGATGGTGCCGCCGTGGGTCAGCGCCTCGTCGGCCAGGATGATGACGTTGAGCAGCACCTTCGACGCGCCGCGCTTGAAGGCGAGCTGGTCGTTCGGCACCCCCGCCGGCCAGTCCAGCGTGGTGCGCCCGCCTTCCAGCAACCCCTGCGCGGAGGAGCGGGTGTCGCCAAAGCCCTTCTGCTCGCGCCCGGCGAGGCCGTAGGCCAGCCGGAAGACGCGCAGCCGCCGGTCGGCCTGCCCGGAGGAATGCTCGATCAGCTTCACAGCCTCGCCCATGAAGCCCCCGGCGGGCTCGTCCTCCATCTCCTCGATCAGCTCCAACCCGTTGCGGATCGCTCCCACCGGGCTCACGAGGTCGTGGCAGATGCGGGAAGCGACAAGCTCGATCACGCGGATGTCAAGCGGCACGGGTGGTCTCCAGTTCGTTGACGGCCGACCTCCGGCAAACCGGGTGGCGACCATGGCCGCAGCCCTGGGAACTTACCCTGGCCGGGCGGCATTCTGTTGCATGCCGGTGCCCCATGGAGATGGCCGGCGGCGACGTTCGTTTGTATCATTCCAGGAGCGCGGATGCCGCCGCTTTTCCACGGTCATCCCGCGAAAGCGATAACCAATTCCGGCGGATGCAGGAGGCGCGGCATGGACGATTCATTGGTTCCCGGCGCCTGGGTGCGCCACCCCGCCCGTCCCGACTGGGGCCTGGGGCAGGTGCAGTCGGCCATCGGCGACCGCGTCACCGTGAATTTCGAGAACGCCGGGAAGCTGCTCATCAACACATCCGTGGTCGCGCTGACCGTCACCGATCCAGACGACGCGCCATGAGCGGGAAACTGCCGCTGGCCGCCCTCCTCCTGCTGGCCGCCGGCAGCCCCGCGCTGGGTGACGACGCGCCCGATCCGGAGCGCGGCAAGACGCTGTTCCGCGCCTGCGCCTTCTGCCACACGCTCACTCCGGACGGCGGCAACCGCGCCGGCCCGACGCTGTGGCGGCTGTTCGGGCGCCCCGCCGGAGCGGTGGAGGGCTATCACTATTCCCCGGCGCTGAAGGGCAGCGGCATCGTCTGGGACGAGGTGGCGGTGGCCCGGCTGTTCGAGATCGGCCCCGATGTGATGACCCCCGGCAGCAAGATGCCGATGCAGGCCATCACCAGCGCGGCTGACCGCCGGGATCTGGTCGCCTATCTGAGGGAAGCCACGGCGCCATAAGTCCGGGATCGCGGGCGGAAGCGATCGAGATCGGCGAGCATGGCCCCGGGCCGCCCCCTGTCTCTTATACACATCTCCGAGCCCACGAGACTATAACAGCTATCTCG
>NZ_JAUQTX010000456.1:0-2195 GCF_059803775.1 Azospirillum sp. UFLA03-27
GCGTATAATCGTCGGCAGCGTCAGATGTGTATAAGAGACAGGCGATGCGCCATGTCCATGTGGCGTTTCTGGAGGGTACGAAGGTCCTGATCGTCCGGCGGCGCGAGGTCAGCACTTGGTGGGGCCGTGGCCCGGCGGAACCGCGGATCGTCGACGCCGCAGGTCAATGGGCGGTTCCCGGCGGCGGCTACGAGAGCGTCACCAGCCCGCTCGCGGCGCTCCAGCGCCTGTTCCACGATCAGACCGGCCTCGCCTTCCCCGATTGCCGGGCGGCGGAGCCCTGGCGCCCCACCTCGCGGAGCTTCACGCTGTATTTCGTTCCGGTGACCGGGCTGGAGTCGCTGGCGTCCTCCATCACTCTGCGGGTCGCGCAGTCCGCCGTCACGCCCGGGCGCCCGGCAGGCGGTGCCATCGTGAACTGGGAATTGTCCTCGGCCCACGTCGTGCCGCTCGCCAAGGTTGTCGCCCATCTGGGGGTGCGCCAGCCAGTCTCGCACGAGAACCAGCTCGCCATCACCCGGCAAGCGATGCGCTCGCCCTCCTCCCAGTCGATCGAGCGCTACGCAACCATGGCCGCGATCATCGCCCTGCAATGAGCCCGCCCCGCTGGCCTCAGCCCTTGCTATCGCCCGGCGGGGTGCGGACAGCGGTGGCCGCGAGATACTGGGCCGCCGTGCGCAGCAGGAACTCCGCCACCGCCATGTCACCCAGGTCGCGGTCCGGGCCGCCCAGCCGGTGGCGGCGATCGGCGTCGATCAGGCCGGTGGCGATCACCTGCGCGGTCAGCCACGCCCGCTGCTCTTCATCCGGCACGCCGGCCATGCGCTCCAGCATCTCGTTGCAGGCATGGTCGATCGTCCCCAGGCCGGGCCGGTCGGACGACAGGTAGCTGGTCTCGTTCTGCGGCGCCGGCTCCCCGACGTAGGAGCGGGCAAGCAACGCCGTTTCCAGCGTCAGGCGGAAGGCGGTGCGGCGCGGCCGCCCCTTCCGCCGCAGCCGCAGCGCCATCATGGTGAAGAGCTGGGCCACCGCCTCCACCCTTTCCGCCGGCACCTCGTCGAGGATGTCGACGATCTCGGCGCTGACGGCGTTGCGCGGCGCCTTCTCGCCGGGCCGCACCACCGCGGTGGCGAAGACGGCGATCAGGGTGCGCAGGGCGTCGGCCTGCTCCACGGGAGAGATGCGGCCGATCTGGGCGGGGTCGAACATGGGGGCGCTCCGCTCTGGCTGGGAGGGATCAACAACTCCTCCCAGCAATGTTGGAACGCGAGGGGCGGTCAGGAATCCCCCTCCTTCGGGTCGATGGTCTCCGCCCGTCGGCTGATCAGCTGGTAGAGCCCAAGCCCGAGCACCATGAAGACGATGACCATCAGGAGGATGGCCGGATACACCATGTCGCTCATGTCCGAGGTCCGCGCCTCGAACACCAGCACCAGCCCTTCCAGGCTGGCGGCGATGATGATGGTGGTCAGGAACTTGGTCAGAGTGCGGCGGGCCTCGTCGGCGTGCCGCAACTCACGATCGTGCTCCAACTCCTCTTCATAGAGATACTTGGCGATCTCGAAGACGGCAATGGCCAGCACGATCATGCCCACGCCGTCCAACAGCCCGTGAGTCGTCGCCTCGATGTCGAGCAGCAGAAGGCTGTGAAACACCGCATAGGCGGCCACGCCGATGAACACCATGGCGAACAGCATCAACACGCCGGTCGCCAGGAAATAAATGACCTGCGACGCCTTCCGGAATCCGTTCCCCACGATGCGTTTCCCTTTCCGACGCGAGAGCCCGTCCTGCGGCTGTCAACACATCGTCCCGGCTTTCGGACCGCTTCCTTGCGGGTCACCCCGGAAGGGAAGATGGAACCGGTGGCCCGGCGAGCGTGTTTGAAGTCAGGCAGCACAGGGGATTGTGCCTCCTCGACAGGCTCCGCCGCGCTCCCTGAAGCGGCGGAGCCTTTCTTTTCCAGCCCCTTGCGTTTATGGCTGCGGTGCCGGACCACGCCGATCACGGAACCGCCCCATGCCCGCAACCCTGCCCCCTTCCGCCGAAGCCCTGCACGCCCTGCTGGACCGCTACCTGCGCTGCCCGTCCGAGCCGCTGCGCGGCGAACTGAACGAGGCTTTGACCGCCTTCCAGACGGCCTGGATACACGCCCTGTCTCTTATACACATCTGACGCTGCCGACGATTATACGC
>NZ_JAUQTX010000457.1:0-2238 GCF_059803775.1 Azospirillum sp. UFLA03-27
CTTCTGGCCCGATCACTGGAACGATAAACAAGGTTAATTCGGGAGCGTTCGATGGCGGATCGGTACGACGTCGTGATCGTCGGCGGTGGTGTGATGGGCTGCGCGGTCGCCTATTTCCTGGCGAACGACCCCGGCTTCGGCGGCACCGTGGCGGTGGTGGAGCGGGACCCGACCTACCAGCGCGCCTCCTCCGCCCTGTCGGCCAGCTCGATCCGGCAGCAGTTCTCGACGCCGGCGAACATCGCGCTGTCGCAGTTCGGCCTGTCCTTCATCCGCAACGCGACGGAGCATCTGTCCGTGGACGGCGACCCGGTGGATCTGGGCCTGCGCGAGCCAGGCTATCTCTATCTGGCGACCGGGGCCGGGGCGGACATCCTGCGCCGGAACAACGCCATCCAGCTGTCCTGCGGCGCCGACGTGGCGCTGCTGTCGCCGGAGGAACTGACCGCCCGCTTCCCCTGGCTGTCGGTGGAGGGGATCGCGCTCGGCTCGCTCGGCCTGTCCGGGGAAGGCTGGTTCGACGGCTACAGCCTGATGCAGGCCTTCCGCCGCAAGGCCAAGGCGCTGGGCGTCACCATGATCGCGGGGGAGGTCGCGGGCATCGACACCGCCGACGGCAAGGTCACCGCGGTGCGTCTGGCCGACGGGCAGCGGCTGTCCTGCGGGGTGGCGGTCAACGCCGCCGGGCCGCAGGCCCGCCGCGTCGCCACCATGGCCGGGGTGGAGCTGCCGGTGTCGGCGCGCAAGCGCTGCGTCTTCGTGTTCGACTGCCGCGAGGAGCTTCCCGGCTGCCCGCTGGTCATCGACCCGTCCGGCGTGTGGTTCCGGCCCGAAGGCAAGCAGTTCATCTGCGGCGCCCCGCCGCCCGCCGATCGCGACCCGGACACCGACGACCTGACGGTGGAGCACGACCTGTTCGAGGAGATGATGTGGCCGGCGCTGGCCGAGCGCGTCCCCGCCTTCGAAGCGATCAAGGTCACCAACGCCTGGGCCGGCTTCTACGAATACAACGAAATCGACCAGAACGCGATCATCGGGCCGCATCCGGAGCTTCGCAACTTTCTGTTCTGCAACGGCTTCAGCGGCCATGGCCTGCAACAGGCGCCGGGCGCCGGACGCGGGCTGGCGGAGCTGATCGCGACCGGCGCCTACCGCAGCCTGAACCTGTCGGCCTTCGCCTATGACCGTCTGGTGGAGAACCGCCCCCTGCTGGAGACGAATGTGATCTGATGGAACGGGTACGAGCCTGACCGGTTGATGGGGTCACCTTTCCGAACGGAGCAAGAGGCCCCGCGATGAAGCAGCCCCACACCGAAGAGACCGTCAAGCACACCGACGACCAGCAGAACACCGGCAACCACAAGAAGCCGGACGCCCCCGACGCCAAAGGCGCCGACCGTTTCGGCGGCACCCGCAAGGGCGCGGAGAATGTGGAGCCGACCAAGGACTGACGCTGGGGACTGAGGCCGGCCCGAAGGGCTTGCACCGGCGGGGGCGGGCGTGCCACACCCCCTGGCGCGTCCGTCCCCAATCAGGCCCCACCCAGGCCGGGAGCCCCTCCCATGGCTCACGCCATGTTCAAACGCTACAAGATCCTGTTTACGCGCCCCCTGCCCGGCCTGCGTCCGGGCCGGCCCGAGCGCGACGCCATGGTGGAGCGGGTCAAGCGCTTCGCCAGCCAGAACGGCATGGCCGGCGACCTGCACGCGATCGCGCCCAACGCCGGCTTCGGCATCCTGGAAATCCAGTGCACGGACAAGCTGGCCCGCCGGCTGAGCGACCTGTCGGATGTCGAATCCGTTTTGGAGGCGTAAGCGGCTGATGGCACACCCTGTGACCTTATGGCCCCGCGCCACGAACCCCTGCGTTTCATGTGAAGTTCATCACATGTTTTTCGGCTCGGACTCCGCGACGCTTCACACATAAGAGTGCAACCAGTCGCGCAACGGTCCCGCCATGTCATCGAAGAAGCTCAGAAACGTCTATGTCGCCGGAAAGCGCACCAGCATGCGGCTGGAGACCGCCTTCTGGGAAGGGCTGGAGGAAATCGCGCAGAAGGAAAGCCTGACGGTGGGCGAACTGTGCAATCGCCTCGCCGAGCGGGTGGAGGCTGTGGATGCCAACAACCTTTCCAGCGCCGTACGGGTCTACGTGCTGGAATACTTCAGGGCGGCCACGCCAAAACCGCGGGAATCCTCTTACACCCCCTTGGCCATCGCGGCCGAGTAACAGGTGGCA
>NZ_JAUQTX010000458.1:0-2216 GCF_059803775.1 Azospirillum sp. UFLA03-27
GCCAGGTCGTTGATCGCCACGACCTCCACGTCGTTGCGGCCGCTCTCGTAGATGGCCCGCAGAACCAGACGGCCGATACGGCCAAAACCGTTGATCGCTACCCGAACAGCCATTGTTTTCCTCCAGTCTGGCATTCCCCGACCCCGAACCGAACGGCTTGGGGCGGTCACTCCCGGCCCCGGACCGAAGTCCGGGGCGGCAATTCGATTACAAGCGCGCCTTCGCCGCGGCGACCACAGCCTCGGCGGTGATGCCGAAGTGCTTGTAGAGTTCCTGATAGGGGGCCGACTCGCCGAAGCCGCTCATGCCGACGAAGGCGACGGCCGTGGCGCCCGGATAGCCGAGCCAGCGGTCCCAGCCCTGACGGATGGCGGCCTCGACCGCGACGCGGACGCCGCTTCCGAGCACGGACGCCTTGTAGGCGTCGTCCTGCGCCTCGAACAGTTCGAAGCTCGGGATCGACACCACGGCGGCGCCGATGCCCTCGGCCTGCAACGCCTTGCGGGCCTCGGCGGCCAGCGAGACTTCCGAGCCGGTGGCGAGCAGCGTCACCTTGCGCTCGCCCTCGGCCTCCTGGATCACGTAGCCGCCGCGGGCGGAGCGGTTCTCCGCCGCGTGCTCGGTGCGCAGGGTCGGCACGTTCTGACGGGTCAGCGCAAGGACGGACGGGCCGTTGACCCGCTCCAGCGCGATCTGCCAGCACTCCGCGGTCTCCACGGCGTCGGCCGGGCGCAGGGTCAGCAGGTTCGGAATGGCGCGCAGAGCGGCCAGATGCTCCACCGGCTGGTGGGTCGGGCCATCCTCGCCGAGGCCGATCGAGTCGTGGGTCATCACGAAGATCGAGCGCTGCTTCATCAGCGCGGCCAGACGGATCGACGGGCGGCAGTAGTCGGCGAACTGCATGAAGGTGCCGCCGTAGGGAATGACGCCGCCGTGCAGCGCCATGCCGTTCATGACGGTGGCCATGCCGTGTTCGCGCACGCCGTAGCGGACGTAGCGGCCGTTGAATTCACCGCGGCCCTTCACGTCGGCGGTGTTCTTCGCCTTGGTGTTGTTCGACGGGGTCAGGTCGGCGGAGCCGCCGATCATTTCCGGCACCGCCGGGACCAGGATGTCGAGCACGTTGCCCGACGCGACGCGGGTCGCCCAGCTCGGCTTGTCCTCCGACACCTTCTTCTTGAAGGCGGCGATCAACTCGTCCAGGCCGGCGGGAACGCCGCGGTCCATGGCCGCCTCGAACGCCTTGCGGGCGGAGGGGTCCATCGCCGCGACGCGCTGCGCCCAGTCGGCGTAGGCGGCGTCGGCGCGGGTGCCGGCGGCGCGCCAGGCGTCCAGCACGTCCTGCGGAACGACGAAGGCCTCGTGCGTCCAGCCGAGATTCTCACGGGTGGCGGCCACCTCGTCGGCGCCCAGCGGCGAGCCGTGGCAGCCGTGGGTGTTGGCCTTGTTCGGGGCGCCCTTGCCGATGATGGTGCGGCAGGCGATCAGCGTCGGCTTGTCGGAGTCCTGCGCGGCCTCGATGGCCTTGGCGACGGCTTCCGGATCGTGGCCGTCGACGGTCGCCGTGTTCCAGCCGTAGGAGCGGAAGCGGGCCGGCGTGTCGTCGGTGAAGCTAAGATCGGTCGAGCCGTCGATGGAGATGTGGTTGTCGTCCCACAGCACGATCAGGCGGTTCAGCCCGAGATGGCCGGCCAGCGAGCAGGCCTCGTGGCTGACGCCCTCCATCAGGTCGCCGTCCGAGGCGATGACGTAGGTGAAATGGTTGATCAGGTCGTCGCCGAAGCGGGCGTTGGTGATGCGCTCCGCCAGGGCGAAGCCGACGGCGGTGGAAACGCCCTGGCCCAGCGGGCCGGTGGTCATCTCGATGCCCAGGGAGGGGTCGACCTCCGGGTGGCCCGGGGTCAGGCTGCCGAGCTGGCGGAAGCGCTTCAGCTCGTCGATGGTCATCCGCTCATAGCCGGTCAGGTAGCCCAGCGAGTAGATCAGCATCGAGCCGTGGCCGGCCGACAGGATGAAGCGGTCGCGGTCGGCCCAGGCCGGCTGCTTCGGGTTGAACTTCAGGAAGCGCGTGAACAGCACCGTAGCCACGTCGGCCATGCCCATCGGCATGCCGGGGTGGCCGGACTTCGCGGCCTCCACCGCGTCCATGGACAGCGCGCGGATGGCGTTCGCCATGGTCTGTCTCTTATACACATCTGACGCTGCCGACGATTATA
>NZ_JAUQTX010000459.1:0-2183 GCF_059803775.1 Azospirillum sp. UFLA03-27
TGGCAGTTCACAACCGAAAATGCGCGGATCAAATTGCGCAGCCTCTACCCATCAGTTCAGCCTTGAACGAGGACTAGTCTGGCCAGAGCGCGTGTGGTGACCGGCTGCCCCGTTCGGCGCAGGTACGCGGCGGCCGCTTCCGCCTCCGCGCGGGTCGGCCGGTAGACGCCGTTGAACAGCAGGTAACGCACCGGATCGGCGTAGGCGTGCGGGGCGTCGGTGAAATGCACCATGAGCATGCCCTGCCACACGCCGGCCTCGGCGCAGGCCCCGACGAAGCGGTAGGGCCAGCCAACCATCAACCGCGCGGCAAGGTCGAGCAGGCGGGCCCGCGTGGCCGGCCCCATCGCCTCAAGCCCTGCCCCCTTGGCGGGACGCTCAGGCGACCGTGGATCGCCGCCCCACAGGCGGGCCACCATCGTCCGCAGGTCGTCGCCGCACCGCGGTCCGGCCAGGAGGCGCAGCACGTGGTGCAGAAGGTCGAAGTACCGGACGGAGTACATATGGTACTCGCCGAGTTGCGCCCAGCCCCGGCGCAGGATGGCCTCCTGCCGCCGCTGGAAGGGCAGCGCCTCGGACGGAGCGGGCACACAGGGAGTTTGCGCGAGGTCCGCGCCGCAACGGTGACAGGTGCGCGGATCGTCCGCCCGGATGACGACCACGGGAGCACCGCAGTCGCCGCAGCGGTCGGCGAGGATGACCCCGTGCCGCGTGCAGACCGCCGTCAGGGCGAGGCGCCAGGACCGCCGCAGGTAGGGGATGCCGTTGGCCAAGCATGCCGGGCAGAACTGCTGCGCCGGCCGGTGCCAGATACCGCCGGCGATGTCGGAGCGCGTCACCCATTTCGTGCCGCCCTTCCGCCCTTCCGTTGGCGCGTGCGACTCAAACAGTTGGCCAACGAACGCCTTCAGGGTCGTGGCAGCCGCCAGTTCGGGGTTGGTCAGCGTGCCGGCGGCCATGACATCGGTCACCGCCGCGCTGCCAAGATGGTCGATGTCGTGCGTCTGATGCAATTGGCCGGGCCATGCCGCATGCATGAAAGTGATTGGCTGCATGCCGTGGGCCACCGCTGTGCGCGCGATCCAAGAGGACAGCAATTCGTCCTCCAGCGGCTTCGGCCGGCACGGCCACGGACGACCGCTCATGGCAGCCCCGGCAACTCAACGTCGATCTTGCGCTGCGACGGCGGCTGGTAGCGGATCCGCTCCAGGGTCTTCAACGTGATCCGCTCCTCGCCGGTCTCGATCGCGAGGACGGCGGCGCGGCTGATGATCTTGAAGAACTCGCCGATCGCCCCTTCTCCGCGACGCAGGATGTCGCGGGCGAGCGCGTCGTCGTCCCCGAGGTACGAAGCCTCGCGCAACGGCATCAGGGCCTCGAAGGATGCCAGAAGTTCACGGAAGGCGTCGCCATCGCGCCAAGGGCGAAGCTGGAAGACCTCGAAGCGGTTCAGCAGTTGGGCGTCGTGCTGCGCCGTGGTGCGCGCTCCCTGCGTGCCGGCGAAGACCAGACTGATGCGCAGCGCCGCCTCGTTGCCCAGCGCCCGGAAGAACGCCAGGACACCGTCCCGCTCGTTGGGTCCGGCCTGGTTCAGGTTGTGCAGCTCGTCCACCAGGAGGACCCGCGTGCCGACCGCTTCCAAGATGGTGAGGACGGCGCGGCGCAGTTCGCGCCGGATCGCGCCCGGCGCGTAGGGGCAGCCGAGGCGGTCGAGGATCGTCTGGTAGACGATGCCCAGGGTCGGATGCTCCGGCATGTCGATCTTCACGACCGGAATCAGCGCCATGTCGTGTTCGGGCCGGGGCAACGGTGGGTGGTCGGCTTCGAAGCGCTCGAGCAGCGTCGACTTGCCGTTGTTGGTTGGGGCCTCGATCAGGACGTTTTCCGGACGCTGCTGCTTTGGGGCCTCCAGCAGCAGACTCATGGCCGCGTAAGGCTCGCGCGCCGAGGCGTAGGGAATCCACATTTTGGTGCGTGCGCGCTGGATGCGCTCGGCCTTCGGCAGGGCAAGCAGGGGGACCGTCGACGGGTGCAGGTGATCGTAGGCCGTCATGACCAGCCCTCCAGGTCGGCCACCGGCCGGACGCGCCGGACGGGCGGTACCGCCGGCTCGGCCGGCGCGGGCGGGGCGCCGGGGGTGGCCCTGTCTCTTATACACATCTCCGAGCCCACGAGACTATAAC
>NZ_JAUQTX010000045.1:0-33883 GCF_059803775.1 Azospirillum sp. UFLA03-27
ATCCGTCGAGGACGGTGAATCACGCAGCCCAGTTGCCGTAAACTCCTTCTGAATCGGTAACCCCTGAAAGGGCTCTAACTGCTCATTGCAAGGATGGCGGGTAAAGTCGTGCGTATGGATGGCAGGCAGGCCTTGGCCAGCGGTAGCCCCGGCTGGGTGTGCTCCAGGGCCTGGGTCTGCGAATTCTCGCCCACCGAGAGCACCAGCGCGTGTTGTGGCGGGGCCTCGTGCACAGACCCGACCACGTCCTGGACCTTCTCGACGAATTGCGGATCGCGCGACAGCTTGAAGGTGCGCACCCGATGCGGCTTGAGGCCACGGGCGCGCCAAATGCGGCGCACGCTGGTGCCGCTCACCCCGCTGGCCACCGCCATGGTGTGGCTGCTCCAATGCGTCGCCTCGCCGGGCGGCTCGTTGAGCGCCATCTCCATGACGCGCTCGACGATATCCGGGGCCAGGGGCGGGATGCGCGACAAGATGCGCCCGTCGCGCAACAGCCCCTTGATGCCGTCCTCCTGGACGCGGCGCTGCCAGCGGTGCACGGTCGGCAACGACACGCCGACCTCCCGCGCGATGGCGCCGTTCAGGCCCGTTCCGTCGCTCTAGTTACTGCCCGTTTGGCGCGGGCCATTAGGAACGGTCCGACAGCCTACACGGGCATCGGGTTGAGCCGGGCGAATCCCTCCTGCGTGCGGTACGGGTAGTAGGGATAGGCGGGCATCACATCGCTGGCCACATCAAGGCGTGCGATCTGCTCGGGCTCGAGCGCCCAGCCGACCGCACCCAGGTTGTCCCGCAGTTGCGCTTCATTGCGTGCGCCGATGATCACCGAGGACACGGTCGGCCGCTTGAGCAGCCAGGCGATCGCCACCTGGGGAACGCTGTGCCCGGTCTCGGCCGCCACGACGTCCAGCGCGTCGACGATCCGGTAGAGGCGCTCCTCATCGACGGGCGGCCCCCACTGCGCGGTGTCGTGGAGGCGGCTGCCCTGGGGGAGCAGCTGGCCGCGCCGGATCTTGCCCGTCAGCCGCCCCCAGCCAAGCGGACTCCAGACGAGCGCACCGACCTTCTGGTCGAGCCCGAGCGGCATCAACTCCCATTCGTAGTCACGCCCGGTCAGCGAATAGTAGACCTGATGCACGACATGGCGCGGCCAACCATGGTGGTCGGCGATGGCGAGCGACTTCATCAGCTGCCAGCCCGCGAAGTTCGAGGCCCCGACATGGCGGACCTTCCCGGCGCGGACCAAGGTGTCCAGCGTGTGCAGCACCTCCTCCACCGGCGTGAAGGCGTCGAAGGCGTGCAGTTGGAGCAGGTCGATGTAGTCCGTCCCGAGCCGCCGCAAGGACGCATCCACGGCGCCAATCAGCCGGTGGCGGGAGACGCCCGCGTCATTCGGCCCATCGCCCATCGGCAGGCCTGTCTTGGTCGAGATCAGGACCCGGTCGCGCCGTCCGCGGATGGCGGCGCCCAGCACCTCCTCCGAGGCGCCGTCCGAATAGACATCAGCGGTGTCGAAGAGTGTGACGCCCGCGTCGAGGCAGATGTCGATCAGCCACCGGGCATCATCGACGTCGCTGTTGCCCCACGCGGAGAACAGCGCTCCCTTGCCGCCGAAGGTGCCGGTTCCAAAGCTGAGGGCGGGCACCTTGAGGCCCGAGGCGCCGAGTGTACGGTATTCCATGTCCACGTCTCCCATTCTCAAGCGATTGCGGTTTGCCTGTGGGCACCGTCGAGCCACAGGCTCCAGAGCGCGACGGCCAGCCCCATAGCCGTGACGGCGGCCACCAGGGGAAGCGCAGCCAACCGGGGGCCGTGCTCGATCGTCACTCCGCCGAGCCATGCGCCGAGTGCGTTGCCGAGGTTGAAGGCGGCGATGTTCAGCCTCGAGGCGAGCGTCTGGCCTTCGGGTCCGGCCTCCTGAAGGACACGCAGCTGGAGCGGTGCCACGGTGGCGAAGGCGGCCGCGCCAAGCAGGCCGACCGCGATTACGGGGCCCGCCTTCGTCCAGACCGCAGGCCCCAGCAGGACCAGCACCAGGATCAACACGGCCAACGTGCCGATAAGGGCGCGCCGGAGATTGCGGTCGGCCAGCCGCCCGCCGAGCAGGTTGCCGATGGAGAGCCCGGCGCCGAAGACCAGCAGGATCGGGGACACGGCGCTCTCCAGGAAGCCTGTGAGCCGCGTCAGCAGCGGCTGCACGTAGGTGAAGACCGTGAAGAGACCGGCGAAGCCCAGCACGGTCATGGCCAGCCCGAGCAGAACCTGAGGCCTGCCGAGCACGGCGAGTTCGGTACGCAACGGTGCCGGTTGCTGGCCTTGCCCAACGCCCGCGGGCACGAACTGCGCAAGCACCGCGAAGGCCACTATGCCAATCCCGGCGACCGCCCAGAAGGCCGCGCGCCAGCCGAGCAGCAGGCCGATCCAGGCACCGAACGGCACGCCCAGCAGCGTGGCGATGGTGAGCCCGGTGAACATCGTCGCGATGGCCGACGCCCGCTTCTCCTCGGCGACCAAGCCCGTGACGACGACGGAGCCCACGCCGAAGAAGGTGCCATGCGCAAGCGAGGTGAGGACCCGCGCAGCCATCAGCAGTTCGTAGCTCGGCGCCAGCGCGCAGGCGGCGTTGCCCAGGGTGAAGATCGCCATCAGTCCGAGAAGCACCGCCTTCCGTGGCATGCGGCGCGTGGCGAGGGTCAGCACCGGTGCGCCGACGAAGACGCCGAGCGCATAGCCGGAGATCAGCAGGCCTGCTGCCGCAACCGAAACCTGCATGGTGTCGGCGACCTGGAGCAGCAGGCCCATTGATGAATTCGGTAGTGCCGATGCCGAAGGCACCGGCGGACAGCGCGAGAACAGGAACGGGCATCGAGCGCCTCCAATCGGTTCGGACGCGATATAGTCGATTGCGCTAATGTGAATTAGAGTGCTGCTACTCTCAGCTTCTGTGACTTAAGGTCAACAATATGACGCGCCTAGAGGTGAACCGGGCGGCCGAGATGGAGGTCTTCGCGCGGGTCGTCGATCTCGGTGGCTTCACGGCGGCGGCTCGCGCCTGCGGCCTCACGCCGTCGGGCGTCAGCAAGCTCATCACGCGGTTGGAGGCGCGGCTCGGTATGCGGCTGATCCACCGGTCGACGCGCCGCCTCAGCCTGACGCCGGAGGGGCAGGCGTTCTACGCCCGCTCGGTGCGCATTCTTGGCGAGATGGAGGAGGCGGAGCGGGAAGCGTCAGCCGGAGCGACGCCGCGAGGGAACCTGCGCGTCAACAGCAACATCCCGTTCGGCATGCGTTATCTGATGCCGATCGTGCCGGAGTTCCTGGCCGCCCATCCCGGCGTCACCATCGACGTGGTGCTCTCGGACACCGTCATCGACCTGATGGAGGAGCGGGCCGATGTGGCGATCCGGGTTGGCCCACTGCGGGACTCCAGCCTGATGATCCGCAAGCTGGGCAGCAGCCGCATGGTCGTGGTCGCGTCGCCCGCCTATCTGAGGGAGCACGGGACACCCACACATCCCGGCGAACTCGCCCACCATCAAGGGATCGGCTGGACCTTCCCGCGGATCATCGGTGGCTGGCCCTTCCAGCTCAAGGACGGGATCGAGCACCACGTAGCGCCGGTTGTTGCCCGCGCCAGCGATGGAGATGTGGCGCGCCTGCTCGCCCTGGGCGGTGTGGGAATGGCGCGGCTGGCGCGGTTCCACGTTGGCCCCGACATCGCCGCCGGTGCCCTCGTGCCGGTGCTTGAGGACCTGAATCCCGGCGACTGCGAGGACATCCACGCCGTTTATCTCGGCGGCGCCAGTCCGCTACCCGCCCGCGTCCGCGCATTCGTGGACTTCCTGGCAAGCCGATGCCGCCTTTCCGATCACGAAGACGTACCGTCAGAAGGGCAAATGTGGACCTGAACGGTTCGTGGCCGGATCAGAGGCAACCCGCCGACGTTGAGGTCGTACCGGTCAACAGGTCCCTGCTCACCCGGACATATACGGTACCATCGTTACATCATACATATTTCACATGAATTTTTCGTCAATTTTGGTGCGTTCACGCATGAAGGCGGGCGGGCTCAACTCGGCACTCAAACACGATAAATGCTATATGCGTCGGGATTGCCCTCGCCTATTCTGGGGCACCCTTGGCACCCACCACAACCTAGCGCTTCGATGCCCCTTTCCACGTTTCTACGGCAAAACATCTTCGCGGCGGCTGCGTTGGGTGTGTCTCTCGTCAACGCCGCTCCGGCTTCCGCTGGGCTGGTCGAGGCGAAGGAAGCACACGAGCGCGGCGACTTCACCACAGCCGCTCAGGAGCTCCTCCCCCTTGCCACCACTGGAAACGCAGCTGCCCAAGCGCATCTCGGGTCCCTCTACCTTTCAGGTCGAGGCGTGCAACGGGACCTGGAGCAGGCTCGGATCTGGATGGAGAAGGCTGCCCGACAGGGCAATGTCGGCGCGAAGCTCGGCCTCGGGATCCTGCTCTCACGCCACCCGAGCCAGGACACCGATCAGAGCGATGCCCGGCGGTGGCTGAAGGCTGCCGGTGATGACGGTGTCGTCGAAGCGCAGTACCAAGCTGCCCTCCTGCTCGACGCTGGAATCGGCGGTCCACCGGATCCCGCTACGGCCGCCGAGTGGCTGCGTCTGGCAGCCAGTGCGAAGCACATGGACGCCACGACCCTGCTAGCCATGCTGCACCTGGAAGGGCGAGGCGTGCCTGAGGATTCCGAACAGGCGTCCCGCCTTATCGAGACCGCCGCTTCAGCCGGAGATGAGCGCGCCATTCAACTGCGCCATCTGCTCGAGACACTTTCCGGTGGGAAGCAGCCGGTGCCCCTTTCCGCATTGGCCGGTTGGGACAGGTGGAGGCGAGCCGGAGAGATCGACCTCGGGTACAAGACCGACAAGGTCATGGCGGTGGAGTCGCCCAAAGCAAATCTGAGGACCGAACCCGCGCTGAAGGCTCAGGTGGTCGCGCAGATGGAACAGGATCGACCGGTCTATGTCCTGGTGCGCCGGGGCGAGTGGTCGATGGTTGCAACCCCGGACGCAGTGATCGGGTGGATGAATCAGTCCACCCTGGCAGCCTCTACGCCAGGGGACGGCCAGCGACCCGCAACGGCAAGCGTGCGATCTGCCGGTAGCCAGCAACTCGAACTTTTCGGTGTCTCCCTTACGACAGCTGATCGGCCGACCATGCAACAGGCCCTTTCAGCGCTTGGCGCACGCGATGTCGGCAACGGCAGCAATCAATGGCCTGGACGCTACAACATGCAGGGCTTGGCGAACTATCGGACCTGGTTCGACCTGTACGACGGAAAGGGCCTGCTTGACGGGGCGATCAAGCTTGAAGTCGGGTACGCTAAAGGAGCCCGGTTCGCAGTCGCCCGGTACATCTTCAGCAACTTCGATGTCCTCAACGGTCAGCGTCTCGTTGAGATGCTGAAGCAGAAGTACGGCCCGAGTTCCGTTCGTCACTCAGGCTTCGACGAAGAACACGTCTGGCGGCGCGGTGATGTCGTCATTCGAGCAGGCAGCAAGCACATGACGGGTCCATTCCTGGTTTATGAGGTTCCCGAGGTCTTCCGCCAGCTGGAGCAGGAGATCGAGGACGCCCGCCAGAACGCTGTCCGCCGCAAGGCTGTCCAGCAGTCCGGCCGCTTCTGAGGGGGGAACCATGGAACGGTATCGTCCGCTTGCCCTTGCCGTCCTAATGCTGCCCGGCCTGGTGACGACCGCAGAGGCCGTCGCGGCGCCGCGCGACCTGAGCAACATCATCGTCGAGGAAGCGTATCGCAGCCCGCCGCCCAGCCCCCCACCCGTCGCGGCCGCCCCTCCACTGCTCCAGACTCCTGCTGCCGTTCAGCACCATGAACCTCCTCGGGTGACCAGCGGTTCCGGTACTTACTGGGGCTGGGGACTTGCCGCTTTCGTGGCCTTCTTGCTCTGGCGTAAGTTCGGCACTGGAAGCGCCAGGACCACCCGCAGGACCTCAGCTGACCGTTCAAGGCCGCACTGGCGCGAGCGATCGAGTGCAGCCACACCGAGGATCTCAACCGAGGACGCAGAGGCAGCACGCAGGGAAAGCGGGCACCAAGCTGAACTTGAGGTCGACGAGGTCCTCAGACGGCTTGGCATTCCTGTTCTACACGAGATCTACGTGCCGCATCGCGGCCACCACACCGAGGTCGATCACCTCGCTCTGGTGGGCAGCCATATCTGGGTCGTCGAGACAAAGGGCTGGACTGGAGACGTCTATGGCCAAGTCGCTGACACCGAGTGGCGTCAGGTAAAACGACATGGCACAAAGACACTGAGCAATCCATTGCATCAGAACGAACACCACCTCAGTGTTCTTCGCGGCACCTACAGCCGCGCTTCGTTCCGTTCGGTCGTCGTTTTTACTCGCGCCCGTTTCCCTGAGGGTAAGCCCGAGGGGGTCTTTACCCTCGACGAACTCCCTGGCTTGGTCGCGCGTGATCGGGACTCCACTCCGGACGAGGAAACCAAACGAGCATGGGGGGATCTGTCTTCGCAATCTGGCCGTCAAGCCAAGCAAGCGCTCCGCGCGCAGCACAGCCAGCGGCTTGAAGAGAAAAGAACAAGGCCAGCCCAGAACGACGAACCGGACGAAGATTCAGTAACTCTGGCACCATTGCGGGCGGTCCGCCTTGGTCGCACCACGTCGATGTTCAGTGACATGAACGATCCAATGAATCCGACCGGGTTCATGAACCCCGCCAGCCCGAACTACGTTGGCAGAGATATGTTCAGCAAAGGCACCCTCGATTCCTAATAGGATTATTGAGATTATCCAAAATAAGTAACAGTACAAGAAAATTCACCACCCCAAAAAAGCCCAGATGCCGACCTAAATACTTACTCAGTATTCATCAGTGTGTCGCAAACATTAGACTTGGCAGTCTCCTGCCATTTTTTATCACGATCGCGAGCTGATACTGATATTCACACGCAGTATGCGGATTTCTCGGCGGAACACTGTCCGCTTGGTGCTGGGCGCTCCCCGACATAGCGACCGTGTTGTGATTGAGGAGCGGCCAGCAGTGCCCGGTTCGAGGAGGTTTCATGGCGTGACGCACTGCCGACAGTGCCGAGAGCCTCCTGTGTTCGAAGTAACTCTTCTTCATTGAAGGTTGACGAGCAATCGCGCGAGGGTGGTATCCTGTGAGCGAGCATAACCGTCACCAGCAAACGCGGCACAACCCGGAGAGCGTGATGTCCTACGGCGCAGATATCAGCCGAGCAAACCCAACCTGCTTCTTGTTCGTCATTGATCAGTCCGCTTCCATGGACGAGCGGATGGAGACAGGACGCTCGAAAGCGGAATTCGTGGCTGACGTGCTGAACAAAACGCTGGTCCAGGTCATTACCCGTTGCACGCGCTCTGAGGGCGTACGCAATTACTTCGACATGGGGGTCATTGCCTATGGCGGAAGTGGCGTGTTGCCTGGATTTAAGGGCCAGCTGTCATCCGGCTTTCTCCATCCTCTCGCAGCCATTGAAGCGGCCCCGCTCAGGGTCGAAGAGCGACGCAAAAAAGTCGATGACGGAGCCGGTGGGCTGGTTGAACAGAGTGTGAAGTTCCCGGTGTGGTTCGAGCCGGTGAATTCCGGCGGCACACCGATGTGCGATGCGATGCGGAAGGCGGCCGAAGTTCTTGTGGCATGGTGCGACTCCCATCCAGACTCATATCCGCCAACAGTCATCCATGTCACCGATGGACAGTCCACGGACGGCGACCCGTCCCAGATCGCAGAAGCCCTCAAGCAAATCTCGACCAACGATGGAGCCTGCCTCCTTTTCAATCTGCACATCGACACGGCGGAAGGCGGGGCAATCATCTTCCCGTCTTCGGAGACGGCTCTTCCCGACGCGCACTCCCGGATGCTCTTCCGCATGTCCAGCAACTTCCCGCCTCACTTGATCGATGCCGCGCGGAGCAAGGGCTACGATGTGAACTCGGAGTCTCGTTTCTTCGGCTATAAAGCGGGAATCGAGGGAATCGCCGACTTCTTCAACATCGGCACTCAAGCTAGCAACCTGCGCTAGACGTCATCATGGATGAGGAGCCGCCAATGTTCTTGCGGTTCGTTGATTCCGTGCCGAAGCGCCGCGGCCCGGATCGCAACGAGGATGCCACGGATGGGCATGCCTACCGAGGCCTTTACGCGGTGAGCGATGGCGCCTCCGAATCCTACGCACCAGCACTCTGGGCACGCCTCGTGACCCAGCGATTCTTAGCGAACCAACGTATTGACGCGGTTTGGCTGCGGGCCGCCTGCGGTCTGTTTGCCTCACACTTCGACCGCGAGTCGATGTCATGGAGCGCGCAGGCCGCCTATGATCGAGGCAGCTTCGCCACATTGCTCGGTCTCCGGTTCACAGGCGCGGGCAGGCGAGCCGAGGTGCTGGCCATCGGAGACAGCCTCGCCGTTCTGGCGGACGGCGAGGCTGTCATCGATTCCTTCCCTTATGCAGAGGCGGACGAGTTCAGACAGAACCCGCTTCTGATCTCGACACTGATGGAGCGGAACGCCGACGTCCAAAATCAACTGTTGAGCGGATCTGCCCACAGATGCTGGGACCTGTCCAGCCTTCCAAAGCCGCGAATCCTCTGCATGACGGACGCGCTCGGGGCTTGGCTCCTAGAAGACAGAAGGGAGCGCCTGCCAATTCTGCTTTCGTTGCGCACGAAACTCCAATTCCGCTCGCTTGTCGATGCCGAGCGCGCGGCTGGGCGCCTGCGGCGCGACGACACCACCCTGCTCGTGTTTCAGTGAACCGCCGCCATGAGCGCCTACCCCACAATCGACCAGTTCAACGAGGCGGTACAGAACCCCTCGACGGCCTTCACCGATACCATCCTCAGATCGGGCAAAGTCCGGACCAACGGCTTTGGCTACCCAATCGCCCTCGGGGGCGGCTTTGCGCTGACCTACACCGTCGAGGCAGGCAGTCATCGCTACGCAGTCCGCTGCTTTCACAAGTCCACCAACGGCCTCGAGGGACGGTACGCCCGCATCAGCCAATCACTGGGGTCTATTGGGAAGCCCTACTTCGTTGGCTTCGAATACCAGCCCGAAGGAGTCCGTGTTAACGGTCGCGGCCTCCCGATCGTCAAGATGGATTGGGCCAGTGGCGAGACTCTGGGAGCCTACATTGAAGCCCGTTACCGGGACGCGGCGGCGATCGGAAAGCTAATCACCGAGTTCCGCGATCTCGAGGCCTTCCTCCGCTCCAAAGGGGTGGCGCATGGCGATCTCCAGAACGGCAACGTGCTGGTCAATGGGTCCCTGAAGCTCATCGACTACGACGGCATGTACGTCCCAGGCCTGCCCGTCGGACAGGGAACCGAAATCGGGCAGAAGCACTTTCAGCACCCCAGACGCTCAGCGGCCGATTTCGGGCCGACGATGGATCGCTTCTCCTTCATTGCCATCGATCTCAGTCTCAGGGCGCTGAAGGAAAGGCCGGACCTGTTCCAGAGGTTTTCCAACGGCGAGAACATCATCCTGACGGCATCGGACTATGCCGACCCGGCGGCGTCGGAAGCGTTTGCCCAGCTAAAAGGGATCTCGACGCTCGCCCGCGATACAGACAACCTCGCACAGATCTGCGCAGCGGCTCCTTCTGCTGTCCCGACGCTTGAAGACTTCCTTGCTGGGCGGAGCATACCGGCGAAGATCATTTCGCTGACGCGCCCCGCAGGCGTCGCAGCCCCCACAGCGGCAGTCTACATTGGCGCATACCCGGTCGTGGACGCCACCGACTTCGGCGGCGTACTTCGGGCCGTTGGTGATCGAGTCGAGATGATCGGGCGCATCGTAGAAGTGAAGGTGGACCGGACGAAGTACGGCCGCCCATACGTGTTCCTGAACTTCGGCCACTGGAAGGGCCGCGTCGCGAAAGTGAACATCTGGTCCGACGGCCTGAAGAAGCTGACGCAGGCACCCGACGCCTCATGGGTTGGGAAATGGATCAGCGTCACGGGCTTGGTGGACCCACCCTTTGAGAACAAGAAGCATGGCTACACGCATCTCAGCATCACGCTGACCGAGGCCAACCAGCTGCGCGTCATCGACGAGGGTGAGGCCAAGCGCCGCCTTGCAAGCCGAGGCAAAGCAGTCAACCCAGGCGTTGGCACAGGATCGGCAAACCAGGATGTCCTATCCAGACTTGGTGTCCGGCCGACCGGAGCCTCCAGGCCTTCCAGCACAAAGCCGACCCCCGCGGGCAGCCCCGTAGCCGTCGCTTCGGCTCAGCAGAAGCTGTCAAGCGGACGCGGTAGCACTCCGCAGATGACGCCGAATGAGGCTATTCTCGCAAGCCTCTCTGGAAGTGCCCGGAAAACCTCCAGCGGTCCAGGTACCGCCCCCCGTTCCTCTAGTCCCAAGGTGACGTTGCCTCCACCCACGTACCAGCCCCCGCCGCCTAAGGGTTCTGGTATCCCAAGCTGGGTTTGGTGGATTGGAATTGGGATCCTCATCCTACTGATGGGCGCAAGGTGATTTGCCTGGATCGGTTGGCTGAAGGATGCCTTTCTGCGCGGCGATCTCAGAAGTTCGCCAAACTCATCACCCCCCTCTGCCCGACCTAGTCTGGACAGAGGGGGGGGGCGGAGGCAAAATGCTAGGGCACAAACTCAAAGACCTCTGAGATCACAGTAGATCTTGCATCAGTTACTGTTCTTAGTTGAATGCCATGCTCCCAGTGCATCTGACGTACTGCTGGATGTGGATGGTGCTTTGACTTGCTGGGCGTACAGGCGTAAACGCATCCGGGTCGGAGGGGTTTTGGGTCCCCATGAGCTCCACGGTACAAAACATCACAAATGTTTTCGGCCGAACCATGATGGGGGACGGCAAAGGTGAGCACATCATCGACGATACGTTCATAATGCTTGAGGAAGTCAATGGCATCAGCTTCGGGCGTCAACTCAGCATCTCCGCTCCCCAGCCATCCAATTGCCCCACCCTCAAGGTCATGTGTGCGGCCATAATGGTGAAATTCATCACGCCAATGCCATCCGTTGGACCACCCCCATTCTATTGATCCTATACCCGGACGCCATTTGCCCGTGCCTCGTCCGGCCCTGCCCGGCCCAGAAAACAGGCACAGCGATGTCCTGTTCAGGAGTCGGGCGCCATGAATCTCGTCATAAGCCTGGCGCATCTTTTCGCGGAGAGCTCGGTCAATCAGCACATTTTGGAGCAGATCGAGTTCAGCCTTCCCCTTGCCCTTTGCTGCGGCCAGCTTCAGCACAGGGCCAAGCGCAGCCCGGAACTTAGCTAGTTTGGCTTCGTCAGCACGGCGCACGTACGTCAAGAAACGCCAGGGGAACCCGGCGCCCCGGGGAGCAAGCCACTGGGAATGGGCAATCATCTCCACCGTTGCAGGCCGCTTTTCCTTAGCCCGAAGCTGCTGCGGGATGCCATCTGTTAGCGCGAGGTCAAACCCAGCCTTCTGATAGTAGGCATCGGAATGACCGTCCCTGGGCTTTGGTCCCCACCTGCGATCGGCCACTAGGGAAGGGCCGGTAGGGCCCATGTCAAGCGAGCCCACCTCGCCTTCGGGCTCGGGGCCGGGGTCGTACGGACCACCGAAGACCATGAGAATCCGGTCGGTCCCGCGGCGGCCGAAGAAGCCCACAGGATCAGCGACGAGTTCAAGGGCCGCCATGCCGGAGTCCTCGGCCAGCGCCTCAAGCACGAGTGCGAGACGCTCTATCGGCGGCAGATATGGCAGAACGACTGTCTCGGCACCCTCAGACCCAAGGAGCTTGTCCAAGCCCCAGACGTGATCGGCGTGGAGATGCGAGACGAAGAGTGCATCCAAGCGCTTGCCAGAGCATATCTTACGGTGTGTGGCAATGCCCTCAAAGAGCATAGCTGGCTTCCGTGGCGGCCCACCGCAATCAAACGCATAGATAAAATTGCGCCGGTCCGCGCCAAAGCTCTCGATAGAGCCGACTTGGAAAAATCCGTGACCGACGGGGTATTGGACACGACGGTGCCGATGCAGGATATTATTCGTGGTGCTCACGTTCAGGGAAGCTCCATTGCGGCTATCCGGGCATCATTTTTGCACGGAAGGCGTTGTGATGTTATTTGCGACGGCCATCTCTACTTAGGCATTCGCTGGGCATCAGCTTGGTGTCCAAATAGCATTCCTTTGTATCCGATCGCTCACCCAATGATCCCGAGCTTCGCCAGCGTTCCATTGTCCATCGATCCGGTCGCGGGCAGCCCCTGAGCGCGCTGGAAGGCTCGGAGCGCCTCCTTGGTGCCCGCTCCCATTTTCCCGTCGACCTTGCCCTTGTAGTACCCGAGCCTGGTCAGCTCGACCTGGACCCGCATCGCCATGATGATGGCGTCCTGCTGGCTTGCCCGGGGCGACGGCGTGGTCGTCTGTGCACCCTGTTCCGGCTGGAACCCGCTTGTGGATGGCGTGGCGGTCGACGATGCCGAGTTCCCCTTTCCGGACGATGGCACCGGAACCGTCGACGTCGTGCTGGCGGGAGGGGGAGGTGGCGTTCCCTGCGGACGTGTCAAGGACGTCGGAGCCGACGGCGAAGCTGCGGATGGCGGAGACGTCGGCGTCGTGGAGAACGGGTTCGGCGAGCTGCTGGTCGACGGCGTGGAAGTGCTGGGCGCTGAATAGGATGGCGAGGGATAATAGGAGCCCCCGGACCCTGAGTAGTGCGATCGATGGCTGCTATGGCTCCGGTGACTCGAATGGCTCCGGTGACCGACGTAGATTTCCGGTCCGTCCAGACGATTGGGCACGGCGAAGGTGAGCGGCTGGAGCCGCGTGTCCGACGGATGGATTCCAGGCAAAGCGGCGCCCGCCGGTGCGGCCTCCGCGGGCGACCAGGCACTCGACAGAGTGGCGGCGGCGGAGCCGCTCCAGCCCAGCACCTGCTTCAGGTAATCGGTCCAGTTCTTTTTCATTGGGCTGCCTCCTCGAACCTGATTGCCTGGATCGCCCGGCTGCGCCACACCGGGCCGTAGGACGCGAAGAACCCGCAGCACCGCTGCTGCACAGCGCAGCCGTTGCATGCCGGGTCGTAGACGTTCTTCCAGTCGGAGATGCTCTGCCGAGCCAGCGGCCAAGCCGACCGCGGCAGCGCGCAGAGGGGAACGTTGTAGATCGACGTCGTGATGCCGCGGTCCTGGAGGTGCCAGGCAGCGCGGGCAAGCGGAAGAGCGTAGTCGGCCGGGTCCACCCAGAGGCTGTCGCGGTTCACCTTGGCGAAGCCCATCGGCTCCATCCCCATGAAGGCGACGTGCGACACGAAGGGCATGTTGCGGTAGACGAACTCGGCGAACCGCTCCATGCGCGGCAGCGTCTGGGCATGGACGACGAACCGGAGCTCGATGGCGTGCCCGCGCTCAGCAAGATTGTAGATGCCGTTCACGGTCGCATCGAACGCGCCGTGCGCCTGGACAACGAAGTCATGGCGGGATGGCACGTCGGCGTACAGCGGGATCGCCCACACCGTATGCCCGACAGCGTCGGAGACCGAGTCTGCCACGGCCGCCTCCGAGAAGTTCCGGCCGTTGGTCAGGATGTGCAGCTTGGTCCGCGGCAGGACGGCCCGGCACCTCCTGATCAGCTCCGGCAACCAGGGGCCGAGCAGTGTCGGCTCGCCCCCGGTAAAACCCAGCTGGTCGAGGTTGGTGTCGATGAGCGGTAGCAGCTCGAGCAGCTCGCTGACCCGCCAAGTGTCGTCCTCGTCGCGCGGGGGCTGGCTGCACATGATGCAGCGGCTGTTGCACCGCTCGGTCAGGAACAGCGAGTTGGCGTTCGCGCCTCGCCGGTAGAGGACGCTCACCTGCCCGGTTTCGGGCCTGATGCGGATCGCGTCGCCTGTGCGGACGACCTCGGCGTTGGCCAGAGAGTGGATGACGGGGATATCGGCGGTGCCTTGTCCATCCTGCCGCAGCACCGCCGCGAAACCGAGGTCTGCCAGGGCGGCGGGATCCACCTCTGGGCCGTCCGACGGCAGGTGCACCGCCACGCGGTCGAAGGGAACAGAGCCCCGGAGCGCCTCATCAAGATCGAGCACCTTGAGCAGCGGGTGAGCGAGGCCGCCGGACACGGATGCGCGGGTGTGCAGCGGCAGCATCAGGCAGCCTCCTGCTCATCCCACGGGCCGTGCGACGCCCCATGGGTCACCCAGGACAGGAACGTCCGCATGATCGATGGGTCGGCTTCGGCCAGGTGGCGGAACAGGATCTGGAACAGGCCGGTGTGCTTCCGGCAGTGCTCGTTCGTCGGCCGGTGTCCGACGGGGTCGCCCTCGCGTGTCAGGTTGAACACCGGATCGGCGCCGCAGTACGGCAGAAAGGCGCAGTCCGAACAGCCGGGCAGCGCTTCAGCGACGCCGGTGGCAAGGAGCACCTGCATCGCTTCGGATGCCATAAGGTCGGCGTACCGGTCATGAACACTGCCGAGCCGGAACGTCTGGTCGCCCATCTCGGCGAGCATGCGGCTCTCGTCCGAGGCGTAGACCTGGCCATCGTAGTTGTAGACCAGGGCGCCCAGTCCGGAGCCGGTCGGCGATCGCAGGTCCGCGTAGCCCGTCGGGAACGGCGTCAGGATGTGCGTGATGAGGATTGCCGCGTAGGCCTCCTGAAGGCGGATCCCCTCGCGGTTGAGCTTCAAGATGTACGCGAGGGCGCGTTCGTAGAAGCGGAGGAACTCCTCGGTCGTGTAGCCGATGCGTTGCGCCGAGCGGGCAGCGAAGCCGAAGGGGCTGAGCGGCCGCAGGAAAACGGACGGGAAGCCGAGGCGGACGTATTCGTCGATGATCGCTTC
The DNA here is from genome assembly GCF_059803775.1 of Azospirillum sp. UFLA03-27. Taxonomy (NCBI): domain Bacteria; kingdom Pseudomonadati; phylum Pseudomonadota; class Alphaproteobacteria; order Rhodospirillales; family Azospirillaceae; genus Azospirillum; species Azospirillum sp. UFLA03-27. The sequence goes on from NZ_JAUQTX010000045.1 coordinate 14,844, forward strand.
CGGGTGTCCCAAGCTGGCCCGCGAGAGCGTCGTCAAGGCGGACACGGCATGTGGTCCCAAGGCCGCCCGCGTCCGCTCGATTGTTTCGACCGTCCGCCGGTGGGAATCCCGCCCAGGCATCGGCCGGTTGGCGTCATGCAGCCCTGCTGGGCCATCCAGCGACGTCGACAGCTGGAAGCCGTGCTTACGGAAAAACGCCAGCATCTCGTCATCCACGAGGTGCAGCGTCGACGTCATCGTGTAGGTGAAGCAACGGCCCTCGGACCGGTTCCGCTCCTCGATGGCTTCGACAATCTGCCGGACCCTGGGGAACGCGAGCAGTGGCTCGCCCCCCTGGAACTCGATGGTGATGGTCCGGGACGGCGCCTCGAAAATGCGGTCAATGGCCGCCAGAGCCGTTTCCTCGGACATGTCGAAACACGACTCGTCGGGTGCCCGCCGCGACACCTGACAGTATCGGCACGAGTGATCACAACGCAGCGTCACGACGAACACGTGGAGCGCCGGGCCGGATCGCAGGAAGGACTTGCGCGTGCGGTACTTCGCGGCGACGAGCCGGATGGCGGTCGAGGCATCCCCCTCCACCAGGAAGTGCTTGGCCTGCAAGTTCGCGTAGGTGTCGGATGCCTGATCCATTACGCCCGCGGCAAAGGCACGGAACTCCGTCTCGGTCAGAAACTCGAACTCTCCGACCTCCGACGTCACCAGCACCTTGCCAGCGACACCGGGGACGCGCGCAAACCGGAACGGCAAGTGCCGATACCCCTGCCCCACCGGTCGGAATTCATTCAGGGGGGAGAACGGTGCACGTCCAGCCACAGGCAGCCCCTTACCGCCGAGTCGCCGAAGGGCCGCCCGCTTCCACGAGCGCGGCCGTGACGATGGCATCCCTGACGGTACGGGTGTTCGCCTCGATGCTGGCCCGCAGACCGAAATCGATCAGGGCGTTCCCGAACTCACCCTTGAGGTGATCGAGATCCGCCGCCGCTTCCTTACGGCGAAAGCCGATCAGAACTGAGGAGACACCCTCGCTTTGAAGCCAGAAATGACAGCGGTCGGTGAAGGCGTAGCAAGTGCGGAGCACCACCTCCCGCGGGAAGACGGCCGTGTCGACGCACAGCGAAAACTCGATGCCGAAGGGAGGCGCCGGGTTGCTTTGATCGGATACAACGGCAACGTCAGGCATGGCTCTCGATCAATGGCTCGGGCGTTTAGCATCAGGCCAAGCCGCCTATTCGGACGGCAAACGGTCGCAAAATTTAAGGCGTCTTTCAACCAATTTTGAGGCGTGTGACAGATCATGCTCGCGCTGGGTGGCATCTGCATACGGGAGTATTCCTCCCCTACAAGAATTTACTGAGACATGCCTTATTCAATGGTGTTTGCCACGGCATCGACGTTGCTTGGCGATACCATGAAGACCGATCGGTTACGAGCCGGTGCAGCCACATGTGCTGAGAGCGCAGCTTTTGCACCCGCCCCCTTCGCCGAACGCACCTGTTGCCGACGCTGGCCCCTGGTCCATTTTGCTGAGCAATCAGCAGTTCATTGGGGCGTTCCATGGCGCGACGGCGGACCGTCCGACGCGACGAGGCAGCCGAGATCCTCCAAGAGGCCCGGCGCATTCTGAAGGACACGGACACAGCGGCGCTCGCCGGTGGCGCGACACTTGGCGCTCTCGAGGAGGCTGCGTCGGACGATTTCGATGAGACGTTCTCTGCGGAGAAGGTCGCCGCCTTGCTTGCGGCCGATGTTTGGCGGACACTCAAGAACCGCTTGGCACAGCGCCGCTCCCAAGAACGTGCCGTCGAGGACGGGACGGCATCGGTCCATGTGAGGCTGCCACCCGACATCGTGCAGGCCTTGTCCGGGATCGCTCCGTCCCCTGTGGAAGCCATCCGCCAGCTTCTGGCAGGCTCCGGCACCGCGGTGCCGGAGCCGGGGTCGGAGGAGTTCTGCCGCAGCCGCCTCTGTATGCCGGAGGTGCCGTTGGCGGATCCCGGGCGCTGGGAGTGCAGGACCTGCGGCTTGGTCGGCCGGGCGGATTGGCCGTTCAACAGGCACATGATGTTGCTGTTGGCGGCGTCCGCCGATCGGACGGCATCGCTGCGCGACGTGGCAGCCGACATCTATGAGCGCTTCCCCGGAGGCTTGCGGTTCACCACAGTGGCCTGGGCTGCCGACCAGAGCGACCTGCCGCGCCGCGAGCGACGCCAAGCCAAGGCCGAACGGTCAGCAACGCTGAGCCGCCTTGCCGATCATGGCTTGCTGGAGGAGGCGCCCGGCCCGCGTGGAGGCGCGGGCTACCGCACGCTCGAGGAACCGCCTGAGTGGCTGGCCGACCTGCTGGTCGAGCGGCGCGCTGAGCGCGAAGCCGAGGAGACCGCCCGGCAAGCCCGCGCCGTAGCCGTCCAACGGGCCATCGCCGAAGGATTGAGCTACACCACGGAAGCTGGAACCGCTGTCTGCATCGAGCAGTCTGAATACGGCCTGGAACTCGTCTTCCCGGCTGCGCCCGCGGTCGAGGTCCGGGAGGCCATGAAGCTCGATGGCGACTGCAAGTGGGATCCCGACCGGCGGCGCTGGCTCCGCATGCGGCCGGTCGCATCCGTTGAGCCGTGGTTGGCGGAGGCGATCGAAGCCGGTGCGACTGTGCTGCCGCGCCTGCCCTAAGACAACGCCGACCAAGCAGGACAACATCCACCGCCCGCGCGGTCCCATCCACACTGGCGCTGTTCGCACTGGCGTCTTTCGGTCTTACTCCCACACCTGCGGCACGCCATAGCGCTCGCCCAAGCCGCGGCGGTGGAACTCCGCGCAAATGTCGAAGATCATCTCGAACGGCGGGTTACCGTTGGCAGGCTTGCCAAGGGCATAGACGGCGTCCTGAGTGCGCACCAGCATCCGATCCAAGTCGAGGATCCGAACGCCGGATGTCCGCCGCAGCTTCCCCGTCTCGGAGTTCTCTCCATACACGAGCAACAGGTACCGATCCTCGGTGAGGTCGCGCAGTACGACAGCCCACCAGTCGTCGAGCGTCGCAGCCACCGCCGCATCTGCATCAATCGAGCCGTCAACCGCGGCAAGCTCCTCGGCGCTCGCCAAGCCGACCTCGAACTCGTCACGGCGCCGTCGGATGATGTCGCTGAGCGACGAGGGGATCTGTTGCCGCAGGTCCTCCGTCATGTCGGCACCCATGCTTTCCTGATTTCCATGTCAAACAGGCGCAGCCACCGTTCGTCCAGCGACGCCTTGTCGTCTTTCGCCAACATCAACGCCTACCTCAGCAGCTGCCCGCGGGAACCATCTCTGCCAAGTTGTCGTGGTGTGGGTCCCTGCCCTTCAGAGGAACCCCGCGCCTTACGAGTTCGGCGGCGGCGCCCACGCAGACCCCGGCGATCTCCGCCCTCGCCTCCTCCTCATCGGCCGGATAGGTGCGCTTCTCCGGCGCCGTCACCATGGTCCACTCCGCGTCGCCGACCATGCGCATCCAGGTGCCGCGCCCGTCCTCGCCGGAACGGAATTCAGCGGCCGCCGCCACGGCATCGTCGTCCGAGGTCAGCAGCATCGTCCATCGCCAGCCGGACACCCCATGCCGGGTGATGGACAGGCGGATGCTGATGTGTTGGTTCTCCTTGATGCTCACTGGACTCTCCTGGCCTGCTCGGACCGGAAAGTCGGTGATCAGGCGTTAACAACCTCCTATTGGGTGGTGCCGCAGTTCGTCGGCGCCGACCTTCTGGCTCAGGCGAACGGCGACACTGCTTCCACTGGTCGGCCTGTCACGCCGAAAGCAGAAGGCTGTCGTCGGCGTTGGAGGGCGCAGGCGTCCCCTCGGATTTCGACAAGGGCGCGGTGCGCTTCAACATGGAGCGGGGCGCGACGGCTGAGGGGATCGAGGAGGCGGTCCGACGGCTTGTCTGTCTGTGAGCGGGACAGTCTTCTTGCCCGCACCGGACCGTCGAACATCAACCTGGCCAGCCACGGGTTCATGGCTGGCCACCCTGCCCACCTCAGGCCGCCTTCTTGCGACCGAGACCGATGTGCTTGGCAAACTCGCTGCGTCGCGTGGCATAGTTTGGAGCGACCATCGGGTACTCAGCGGGAAGTCCCCACTTGGCCCGGTAATCCTCCGGCGACATGCCGTAGGTGGTCCGAAGGTGGCGCTTCAGCATCTTCAGCTTCTTGCCGTCTTCCAAGCAGACAATGTAGTCCGGCGTGACCGACCTGCGGATTGCAACCGCAGGCTCCTGTTTCTGCTTCTGCTCAACGGGAGCCGTCGGCTGCCCAAGCTGAGAGAGAGCCGCATGAACAACGCGGATCATCTCCGGAAGTTCGTTCGGCTGGACACGGTTCGCACTCACGTACGCAGAAACGATCGCTGCGGTCATCGAGGTAACGTCAGCAGCTTGCTCAGGAAGATTGATCTTAGAATCCATAACCGGTCTCTCTTTCATGCATCACGTTTGCGATGAAATCTACGGATCGCAAAGCACCACAACGGCCAATGCTACTAGCTTGCGAGCGCCATCTAATCTTTATTCTGATTCATGATCGGATTCAGGCGCAAGGGGATCTTGCAAAAAAATCACGCCCCCAATCAGAACCTCCACCTCAAGGTTCATGTCAGCGCGACTGAAGGAAGCTGTTGAGATGATCGCCACCAGCGCCTGAGCAGACGATGATTAGCCGACCTCGACATCGGGGACGAGATGACCAAGGCCGAGTTGCTCGGCAAGAGCTTCAACGGTCGTCCGCAAACGGTCACCGACAGCGTTGGCCAAGCTCTCGCGATCGTCGCGGTGGTCGCTGGCCCGCATCGCTTCAGCAACCATCACGACGGCCTGTTCAAACGCCGCGCGTTCGGCTCCTTCCGGACAGCGCAGGCCTTCCGGTATCCCTTCAGCGTGAACCAGGATGCACATGCGCAGTTTGGCGCGGATCTCGTTGCCCTCCCCCAACCGCTTGGCGAGCGCGGGCAGGTAGAACTTGGTCAAGGATTTCAGCGGCCCGCTATATGATTGCTTGGCGGACAGCAAGGCCAGCGCCTGCTCCAGCTGCGCCAACGTACCGTTGGCGACCGGCACGACTGGCGACTTCATCGCCGGGGACGCGGCTGTTGTCGGCGCTACGTCAGGCTGCGGGGCTACAGGAACCGGAACAGTGGTCATGGGGGTGGCCACCCCGGCACCGAAGCCCCTGAACGGCCTGGTAACGAGCGCATACGGCCGGAACGGCTCCGCTGCGGTCGGGACTGAAACCAAGGTGGCGTCCACGTCTGGCTCAATGCCCGGTGCAGGGAACGACGCTGCGGTCTCCTCGCCCTTCTCTCGTGCAAGCAGATCCGCCCGGAGCATAGCTCGCGACTGCGTCTCTTCGACCACGGCGTCCTGAGCGTCGCGCAGCGCATCTGCAAGCAGGCGCGCAGCGCGACGCTGCGCTTCTTCCAGATCGTCGCCATCCCCTTCACAGGCCATCGCATCCAATGCCCTCCGCCAGAGAGCACTGGTATCTCCGGCGTGCGGGTGTTCACGGGTAAGGACCGCTTGGGCAAGGCCAAGGTGCGGCAGGCCATCTCGTCGAAGAACTTCCTTCATCAAGCGACGAGGAGCGTCAGCGAGATCGCGGGCATAGGCCATGGCGACACGGCCCAGGGTCCGCTCGGCGTCGCTGGTGGATTCGCTGATCAGCTTTGCCAGTGCGCGCCGGATATCCTTGGCGTCGACGCGGGGGAACGAGGGGATGTCCTGTTCGGTCACGACGTCGGCATTCGCCACCGTGACCGGAGCGGCCAACGCACCCATGGCGCCGGTGCTGACGGGAAGCGGAGGCAGGTCAATGGGAACCGGGCGGCCGACATGCCACAGTTCGGCTTCGGCCGCCTTCATGGTCCTGATCTCCGACTCCTTCCTGAAGTCCTCGCGAGCAGCCCGGTCCAGCTCAACCTCGTGCTGCCTCCACATGGGTTCGGTCATCACGCGGCCGTCGTCAGTCCAAGCGTGAATGTTGGCACCGGCATAGCCCTTACGAAACAGCCAGCGGCGCACGCGAGCGGCCTTGGCCACGTCCACCTCGGTTGCGCTCAGCAGCCACGCTTGGCCGCCGACCGCGAGGCGGGCTAAGGAGTCCACGAAGGCTGAGAAAGCGAGCCGGACGCCATCGGAAAGGTCCGCACGCACAGCCAGCAGCGGCTTCACGCCCCGATCAAGGGCGTGAACATAGACCAGCCATTGGCCGATGAGCTGCTCTCCGGTGGTAGCAGCGCCCACAGCGCACAGGTAGTGGACGGCGCGGTGGGCCCAGAGTCCCGGCAAGACCATCCGTTGACCCTGCATCGGGCCGTCAAACACCCTCACGGCGCGGAGTGCAGCCCTGCTGGCGTACGGGGCTGAGTAGCTGGTGAGAGGGTTGAAACCGTCGGTGATCAGTTTTGCCACCGGCTGCTTCGCTGGTTCGGCCGCCACGGCCAGCACACCGTCGTGATCGACTACGACACGTCGATCGGCACGAACCCTCGGGTGTGCCCACAGCAAAGCGTCGGCGACTTCAGCGTCGACGTCGGCCGCGGGCGGCAAGCCGAGGAGGCTGCGCAGACGCTCGCGTGACCAGGAACGCCAAGCGTTCTCGTCGCGCCGCACGGCAACACCTTCGAGTGCGATGAACAGACGCAACGCCGCAGCCGACGGTGCCGCACGGACGACATCGACCGGCAGCCGGATGTAAACGCCCTGGTTCCGCCAAGCGTCAAGGGCGCGGTCGACACGGACGATCCCATCAGAGATCTTGTAGACGAAGGCCGCGCCTTTCGGCAGGCGCTTGCAGCTTTCCGTCCATTGAGCGAAGGACAAGCCACCGGCGCGGCACAGGGCAGCCTCGGCGGACTTCTTGGTGATCCCCGCTGACCGCGCCAGAGCCGACAGACGGATTGTCGTGCGCCCGGCTGACCAGTAGGCCGCCAAGGTCAAGTAGACCGCCCAGGCTTCGAGGTCCATGCTTGGTCGAGCAAGGGAGGTCTCCACGTCGAGGGCGGCAACGACACCAAGGCCCTTCTCCCAATCCTCGGCTCGCCCTCGCGCGGTCGCGACGACACCCTTGTGGTCTGTGTTCGGCCGGGGATGAGTGATGTTGCGCGTACGTGCCATGGTGGTGGACTCAGGGGAACCTTGTACCAGTGTTCGGCATGCGACCTCTGATCGCAAGGACCTCGTGATCGGCCTCCTAAGCCCATGTAACCTTCAGGTCGGCATGTCGGCTGGCCCGAGCCCCGGACATTCGCTGAAGCAGACTGCAAGGCAGGCGATTTTTTCGTATGAAAATGTGTAATTTCAGTACTTTACAAGAAACTCAAGCCCCAGAATAAAAGAGAATTGGGTCGGCAGACCCTGCCTCCAGCGCAGACCGTCCGTGGATAGGTCAAGCTGATCCCCAACTCGACCTACCCAGGCACCAAGCCACTGGTCACCCCCCGGCAGAGAAGCCGCACCAGAGAGATGTCCCGGTCCTCGCTCCGCCGGGTCGCTACATCAGGCGAGTTCCGCTCGCAGGCGTTAGGCAATGACGCGCTCTGCGGGGGCTGGCACGGCCCGAAGGGGCCTGCCAGTCCGAGGGACATACAGGACACCTTAGCAGGCTACCTAATTCTCTTTTATTCTGGGGCTGAACTGGCGCATAAACCATTGTTTTACAAAGATAGTCTACGAAAATTCGTTGCTGACGCGACCAGCGGCGGTTCCTCTCACCGGAGAGTGCCGCGCGTCGCCCAACGACCGGCTGGAACGGAGCCTGAGACGCGCCATGTGCCATGACTGTCGGCAGTCCCTCGGAGTTCTGCTAATCCGGTCCGAATCTACGTCCGCGCACCCCAGGCTAACGGCGCCCTCACAACCGGTTTCTAGTTCTCTTTTATTCTGGCCCTTATTTTTCGTATAAGCCCATGAAATATAAGGAAACAGTATGCAAAAATTCCTCTCAAGCTCCAATGCCATTCCCGGAGCATGGTGCGCGCCGCTGTCCAGCGGCAGCCCGACACAGGCGCACGCTACCGGTCAGCTGTTTTCTCCCGATGGGATCTCCTAGCCACGGTGTCGACCGAGCTGCTTCTACAAGGCCACGACATCACCGCGCCCTGGCCACCCCCGCGCTCTGAACAACCACGAGCACACTGCACTGGCCGGGTTCGGCAGCCGAAGGTGCCGTCACTCTTCGACCGCGATCTCCACACCGTCACTCTGATCGCAAGGATTGTGGCCCATCAACAATTTTCTATGGCACAGAGAACCGAACCGGGGCACGATGCTAGAGGCACCGGCGCTCGGTGCCTTGCGTTTCGGGGAGCGGCGATGGGAGAGGTAATCCAGCTTGCAAGCAGGCGCAGGCAGAAGGCACCGACGGCGCCTTCAAGGTCAGCAGCACCACTCGCCGCTGATCTGCTGGGGCGCTTGGCCAACGGCGAACTCCGCTGCATCGGGATGCACGCGCTTCCGGGCAGAGGGCACAAGGTCGATCTGGACCTGTGGAATGGGGTGCACCTGACCTTCACTTCTGAAGCAGTCAAGCTGCCACCGGAGCGGATCGAGCTGGCCCTGCGCGCCACAGCAGCTCAGCTGCGACAGCAGGCAGCTGAGGGCGGCATCTTCAATGAGGGGCCGTTCCGCGGTCGGTGGCTCGAGGCGGCCCACGGCCTGACGGCGTCCATACAGTTGTCGAACGGCACGGCGGCGTGCACGAACGCGGTAGAGGACGCGGCCGAGGCCTTGCTCGGCTTCCAGGCTGCGATGAAGCTGTGGGCGGCCGCTTGGGACACCGCTGAGGGCCGTCAGCGTGTTGGCTGGTAGTCCCAGGACATCGTAACCAGAGCAATCGCTCGCAGGCTCTGCGTGGATCGAGTCCGCATGTCCTGGACAGGCGTGTCGCCGCCCAGGCCCTGTTTCCAGAAACCGTCAGCGCTGATACTTTCACGAGCAGAACGCCCCGACCCAAACCCGAATATGCCGCTGCTGTACTACTGGCGTGGCGACAACTACGCCCGCGACCTGGACCTCGGGGTCGCGTACCACCTGAACCAACCGAACCCGCTGCTCCATGAGGTCGAGATCGGGGACAGCTTGTGGGCGTTCACACGGCGGCCGGACGGCGTCTATGTACTGGCGGCCGAACTTGTCGCCTCTGCCAAGACCCTGAATCCCAAAGGCTACCGATACGGCCCTTACCGGCTCTGGGGCGACCTGCGGCGCTCACGGTATTTCCAGGCCGACGGTCAGCCCGACGTCACGATGTTGATCCGCAGGCTGTCGGTGCGCGCGGGCGGCGACGTGCTCGGCCGAGCGTTCCAGGGGCATGCGGCCGTCCGCCGTCTCACCGAGGCCGACCACCGGCTGCTGGCCGCCTACGCCGCAGAAATGCCGCTCGAGCCGCGCGCCCGCCTGGTTCCCGAAGAGCGACTTGAAGCGCTGCTGCTGGCCGGGGATGAGGCCGCGGTCGCGGCCTTGATGCGGGACGAGGAGCCCGGCTTGGCGGAAGAGCGGCGCCGGTACCTGATGACCGAGGCGGTCCGGCGTGACCGGCAGCATGTTGAAGCCCTGCGCGCCCTGTACGACGGCCGCTGCCAGATCTGCGAATGGGCCCCCCGCGCCCGCTACGGAGCCGACGTCTGCGAAGGGCATCATGTCCGGTGGCTCAGCCGCGGCGGCCAGGACGACCTCTCGAACATGGTTCTGGTCTGCCCGAACCACCACCGGGTTCTGCACCGTGTCGACGCCCCCTTCGACTTTGCAACTGGCGGCTTCCGAGTGGGGCAAGCTATCGAACTGTTGGCGCTCGTCCATCACGACATCGCCGCCTGAATAGCCACAAGCCTTCCAGTTACCAATCCCGCTCGACTGGGATGCGCAACGCTTCCGACGCCACACCAGTCGGCCAGCGATACGCCGAGGATGTAAATCGGCGCGGAATCGGGATTCATCCGCGCATTTGGAGCTGATACACAATGTCGTACACCCACTCGGGTAAGGCGGTCTCCAGGCGGGACCGGTTAAGCAACAGGCGGTCGCAGCTGACGTACTGCGCTGCCGTCTCGGCCGAGAGCGTGGTGCCGGTACGGGCGTGTTCGCTGGTGCCGTCGCGGGACGGAACCGACCCGGCGCCGGGATCGGCACCGGCGGCGTGGGCCTGCGCGGTCAGCCGATCGCGGGCGCCCGCGCGGCGGTTCTCGTCCGGCCTCATGGTGAGGTTCCCTGTCGCGCTTCCCGACCTCCCGAGAGCGGCGCAGTCGCTCGCTTGTCGCACCCGCCCCCATGGCGGCGGCCATGCCCGGCCGTCACCCGCGCTGGGTCGCGCCTCCTGGTGCATGTGTCCACGCCCAGGAATGGGGGAAGCTCCGGGGGCGTGGAGGGGCACATGACGGGCATAACGGGCAATGGAGGGGCGGAGTTGCTTGCACCAACGCCTACGGCGCTGGCCGTCAGCCTGCTTCCCCGGGTCACCGGACGTTCAGGCTCGCCCGCCACGCTGCGTAATCCGCCGGATCGGGAAGGTCGGGGTAGCTCGGCCTACCACTCAGGATGTTCTCGACCTCGGCGGCGACGTCGGCAACCCAGAACGGGATGCGGGTCGTCCTGATGCCCCGCATGAGCAGGGCCTCACGCTTGTCGAGATCGCGCTCCTGAACGTCCTGGAACGCGGCTTGGGCCTTTTCGGGATCGCGCTGGCGCGTCGAGGGGCGGAAATGATGGTCCCCGTCGTACTCGATAACGAGCTTGTGCGATGGCACGTAGTAGTCGCAGCGCAAGGGCTTCTGGCGGTCCGGCACGCGCACCGGCCACTCGTGCTGGTACGAGATACCCAGGCGCTCGAGGGTCATCGCAATGACAGTGGCACGGGCGCCTGACCGCGAGCATTGTGGGCAGCCGGTGGGGGTGTTGTGCTTGGAGCCGATGACGGCGTTCACAGATGCAGGCCACTCGTTGCCGCACAGATGGCATCGGAAGCGGCTGTTCCGCCCTTGGATGGTTCCGCTGTACTCCAACAGCTCGACGATGCCGCCGTGGGCGTTCGTGACCTTGGCCGCGACCTCCTCGGCGGTGTACCGGCTTTTCGGGCAGTCGGGGCAGCGAACGTTGCCCTTTTCCAGATGATGATACCAGATCGGTTTGAATTCCCGGCCGCACCGAGCACACATCGCATGGTGAACCTGGAATTCGCTTCGCGTGCGGGGACCCTCGCGGACCACCTTGACCAATTCGGCCTTGTCTAGGTTCACCAGGAGTCCCTGCTCCCCGACGGACTCGACCAACCTCCCCAGCGTCCTCTGCTGGCGCGAGGTGCGGACGGGATTGTGCTCCTTGCGACATTCGAGGCAGGGTTGCCGCGGGGTCTTCAGCTCTTGCAGCGGGAAGACGCGCTCGATAGGTCCGTGCTTCCGGCAGCGCGCCCCGGCAATACGGGCGGTCCCGGTCCCCTTGCCAGGGATGCGGCAGGCGTCGGTCAGGTCGACGTTCGCCAGCGGCCCAGTCAGGCTCGGCAAGTTCTCGACAAGTTCGTGGAGCGGCGCCGCGTTCCAGTCGATGTGGCGAGGGCGTTCCGCCGCGATGCGGGCAACCGCCTTGGCCTCGCGCTGAATGAGCACCAGCGCCACGTCGTTGCCCCTGCGGATGATGCGGGCTACTTCGGCGGGCTTCAGCCCCAGCTCGCGCGCCAGCTCGGCCTTGTTCTTGTAGATCTTCCCCTGGTACGTCACCCGCTTGATGTCCGCGTGCCGGGCGACGCACTCGTCCACCGTCTCGTCGGCTTCCTTCGTTGCGATCCACTTCTCTACGGTCTTGTGGTTGACGTCGAGATAACGGGCGACCTCCCGGAGGTTTTTGAAGGTCTGCCCGTCGAGATGGACCGTGACCGGAAAACCGCTGGGCATGGCATAACCCTTGAGGCGATGGCGGCTTGAAGAAGAGCCTAAAAGTAAGGTTCCGCCGCCATTCCATGAACCAGTCAGAGTGCCGCAGGCTTTCGCGCTATCCGCAATGCCGACAGCGTGTGGCGCGCACGGCGGTCACGCGCTTTGCGGATGTCGAGCGTCCTGTTGGGAGCCAAACGGGCGGCGACGTTGACCTGCTGGAGCAGCTGAAGGCCGTCGCCCCGCGCATCCTGCCCTACGCCCAGCCGGTCTGGGAACGGCTCGACCAGGCGCGCAAGGCGGGCAGCCGCATCCTGTTCGAGGGCGCACAGGGCGCCATGCTCGACGTCGATCACGGCACCTACCCGTTCGTGACCTCGTCCAACACGGTGGCCGCCCAGGCCGCCGCGGGCTCCGGCGTCGGGCCGAAGCAGATCGGCTTCGTGCTCGGCATCGCCAAGGCCTACACGACGCGCGTCGGCTCCGGGCCGTTCCCGACCGAGCAGGCCAACGCGATCGGCGAGCTCATCGGCCAGCGCGGCCGGGAGTTCGGCACCGTGACCGGACGGAAGCGGCGGTGCGGCTGGTTCGACGCGGTCATGGTGCGCCAAGCTATCAAGACCGGGGGTATCGACGGCATCGCGCTCACCAAGCTCGACGTCCTGGACGAGCTGACGGAGATCCGGATCTGCACGGGCTATCGGTACCGCGGCGAGGTGCTGAACCGGTTCCCGTCCGGCCAGACCGCCCAGGCCGAGGTGGAGCCCATCTACGAGACGTTCCCGGGGTGGCAGACCAGCACCTACGGGGCGCGCAGCTGGGCGCAGCTCCCGGCCGCCGCGGTCAAGTATGCACGCCGTTTGGAGGAGCTGATCGAGGCGCCGATCACGCTGCTGTCCACCAGCCCGGAGCGTGAGAACACCATCCTGATGCGCGACCCGTTCACGGATTGACGGGCCGCCGCGCGCACCGGGTCAATGCAGCCTGCCCCGGTGCGTGCGGAACCTCTGGGTATCCGACGCTCGGCGTCACGTGAGGCTGAGCTGAGAACACCACGGCGTGTAGCTGACGCCAGAGGCGGCGTGATCAGCCTTCCTGCTCGGCGGGGCGTCCGCGGCTCCGGCGGTCCTCGACAAGTACCTCGAGCATCCGGACCACAGGGCGCAGGTCATCGACCTCCATCGCCTCGGCCGCCGCGGTCAACCGCGCCATCAGGGCCTGCCGCTCGCTTGAGGCCTCGCCCTGCTCCGGCAGCAGCAAACTGTCGATGGTTGCGCCAAACACGGAGGCGATCTTCACCAGGGTTCCGAGGTCAGGCTCATGCCGATCCTGGATATAATGCCCGTACCGCCGTTCGCCCAGCCCGGCTCGCCGGGCCACCTCAGTGTCCGTCAGCCCCAAGGCTTGCGCCCGCTCGCGCAGTCGTTTTCCCAGTCCTTCCATGCATCCGGTGTGCCCGCGACACCGTGCCCGGGTCTACGTAGAGTTCCTACTTTCAACCCCAGGAAAGCTGGGGTATACCTTCTACGTGCAACCGCGGGCATCGGCGCTCCGGTGATATGCTTCCTCCACCCGCAAGCAGCAAAAGCAGGGACCTATATGATCACAACGATCACTGGGACGATTGCGGCCATCGGTCCGTCAAAAAGCACCAAAGATGGCACAGTTTACGACTATATTCGGATCGCCAAGCCCGATGGAGAAGACAAATTACTGAAGTCCGTCAGCACTCGTTCTATTGTTAATTCTTACATTCGGCTGGGACTGTCTGGAACATTTTTTCTGAGGGACAACGGAGTTCATCTCTTTCTTGCCGCGGAAATGGACGGCCGCTTTGCCAGTGACTATGAGGAATTCCACACCGAATACCGTGCGGCGAAAATCGTCGTGAAGGGAGTGTTCTTGGCTGCCCCGATTCTGATCGCCATCGGCGCACTGCTCGGCAAGGGCGAGGGTGGTGGCGTGGCGCTAATGGGCGTCCTCCTCCTCATTCCGTCGTGGATCCTGGGGTTCGTTCGCGCTCTTCCCAACATGCTCCAGAGCCGGACGCCTACCTTGCAAGAACTGGAAGCCGCACGAGCCGCCGCCAAGACCGCGATGCCCGACAAGACCGCGATGCCCGCCCCCGTGCCCGCTTGAACTTGGTCAGCTCCACCGGACGCGACTTCCTCCGGGCCAAGGCGATGATCTCGATCACCGCCATGGCATCGCCCTCCAATTTGGCTGGCGGATGCTGCGTTCTGTCCCCGTCGGGACATAGACATTGTTGATGTTAGGGGCCCCAATGTATCGTTTTCTTCAGGCCTCGGCGGTCGCTGCGATCATCACCGCTTCACCATCCGCGCTGGCCACCGACCTTGCTGCCCATGCGTTCAACCGCGAGGTCTACGAGGTGGTGAAGGACCAGGCGGTGCTGGACGCTGTGCGCAGGATCATGCCCGCGGCAGGCTTTGAGGTGTGGTCAACCTGGGCCAAGCACGGCGTCAGCGCCCCCATGGAGGAGCGCGACGGCATCGTGTTCGGTTTCGGCTGCCAGCCTCATAACTGCTCGACTGTCCACGCCCGCCTTGCGCTCGACCATAACGGCAACGTCTGGGCGTCACTCACCGAGGACGGCCGGAACACGGCCTACTACGGCAACCCACCCGACAGCGTGAAGTCGGTGCTGACCATAGGGGGCTGATCATCGGCCGCACTCTGGTGTCAGCCGACAGTCACGCTAAACCCGCAGACATCAATGCTCAACAGACGCCGGTCCGGTGACCTCAACATGTCGGCGCCTCACCGACCGCTGGGACCGGCGGACCACCAGGAGACGGCACGCCGACATAGTGACGCCACGACGCCAGAGCGAGCTGGAATACCCCTGAGCGCTGTCCCTGTTGCCGCCACTCTTCCCGATGCCAGCACGGTCGCCAGCCAACCGCGCTTCTGGAGGCTCTGTTCATGACCGCCATCTATCTCAGCTACATCGTCGGCATCCCGGTACTGACGGCCATCTTCTGCGCCGTCGTGCCCCCGTGGGGTTTTCGCGACGGGGACATGGTGACCGGAATCCTCGCCATTTTCTTGTTCTTCTGCTGGCTGATGGGCGGCGCCATCGGCTCCTTCATCCCGCAGTGGCTTGCCATGCAGTACGGCGATGGCACCCTGGGAGCCCTCGGCCGCACCGCCCAGATCGTCGGCGCCCCCTGCGGCTTCATCATCGCGCTCCGGGGGTCCCTCCTGTTCGCGACCCTCGGACTGCTGGCCGCTGGGGTGGGTGGCATCATCAGCCTCGGCATCTGGGTCATCAACGGCTGACACTCCTCCCCCTGGCATGCCCGTGCCGGTCTGGAAGGCGCTCGGTCGCGGCAGGCCAACACTGAACTGAAGCCGACCAAGATGCGCGTCTCCTCCTCTAACTCGCGCTTAGCAGTGGCACCGGTCGGTGAAGGCGTAGCAGGTGCGGAGGATGACTTCTCTGGGGAAGATCGCCGTGTCTACCGACACCGTAAAATCGAACGGGTACGCCGCGCCTCGCGGGACATCCGATGGTTGGGTGACGGCGGAGGCTGGCATGGCTGAGAACCGTAGCAGGCGCACTATCCATTAGAGGTAGTCCAGCCTGTCAAAGCACAGACCCAGTTTCAACCTATTTTTGAGAGATCGCCCGTGACCATGTAACTCATGCGGGCATACCGTAGTATGCGTAAAACTCAACCCTCAACCGGCTGGAGGGAAGCGCACCCCTACCATAAGCTCGTCGAAGAACTCGGCGTGTGGCTCCGGCAAGGTGCCCGCGACCCAGTAGGCGAAGGCGTCGCAGTACCATTCCTCGGCGATGGCATTGTGGTTGGACAGGAGCTTGCGCGATACCGGATCGGCAAGCCACCCGAGGTGGTTCATCCTGCGCAGAAAATCAGCGTGTCCGGCTTCGATACGTCGGCGCGTCGCGCCGGGGCTGGCTTCCCGGGCTTCCAGAAGTTCGAGGACGAAATGGGCGTATTCGTGCAGAATGACGAAGGCGACTTCCCGCTCGGGGTCAGTCTCTCGCTGCGCCAAGGCAGCGAGCCAAGCCAAGTTCAGCCGGACGTTGGCCGTGCCCTTGCTGTGCAGACCGATCGCAGCACCCGGCCGATGAAGCTCCTCAATAAAGTAGCTGACGCTGCACGGCGGCAGGCCGCCCAGGCCCTTGGCATCCAACAGGCGATTGGCCAGCGCCGCCGCGGGCGAGACGAATTCGTCGGCCACCTGCGACTGCCCGATGAACTGCGCCGACGGCAAAAACCGCATGTGAGGTCTCCGTTTCCATAGGAAACACATGGTGACGGATCGCGATCTTCCTACGGCTTGGTCCGGAGATCTGCGGAGCGCACCGTGTCCGCTGGCTCGGTCGCGGCGATGAGGATGCGCTGTCCAACATGGTGTTGCTCTGCCCGAACCATTACCGAGCTGTTCACGGTGTAGATGCGCCGTTCGATTTCGCGAACGGAGAGTTCCTCGTGGGCAGCTTCATTGAGCAATTCGCAGTGACCCATCACGAACTCGTCGCCTGACCGTCGTCGTCACGCTGCCTGCCATACCTTGTTCAGCACCTGTGCTGCGAGCGAGGCCTTGTCCGTCGGTAGGAAGCGCCCGTAGTGCTTTGCCACCACATCCGGCGTGTCCTGGATTGCGTAGCTGGCCTGCTCGTAAGATCCAGTCTGCTTCAATACGTGCGTGGCGAGCACATCGCGAACGTTGTGAGGACCATGGGGGAGAAGGCCTTTGATCGCCCCGCGGCCGGTGTAGGGATTGTAGATTCCAAAACGCTGGATCGTGAGGCGCCATGCTTCATAGAAGGTCGTCTGATTGTAACTGGGATCGGCCGACGTTGCCTTGACGGTTTTCACGAAAAACGTCCCCGGATCGCGTGCGTTGCGGAGCAACCTGCCTCGATGCAGCCCCAGGTAGGCGTCGATAAAGTCATAGAGCCCGCTGAGGTCGGGAAGCGGAAGCCGGAAAGGGTTCTTCCCGAAGAAGGAGGACGTCGCGTTCTTGAATGCAGAGGCAGGGATAAAAAGCTCCCACGCGCCATCGCGGTCATTCCAACGGAGTTCGCCGCATTTTCGATCGGCCAGTTGGCGCTCGGTCAAATGAACTTGGCCGCGTGGGCAAACCAGCAGCTGCCGTAGGTTCTTCTGGCGCAGACCGGTGTGGAGGCCAAGCCGAAGCATTAAGATCGACCGGACAGATTCGGCGGCGGAGATCGGATAGCGCTTTTCATCAGGCATAAGCCGGATGATCTCGTCGACGATTTTCCTGTATTCGGCGAGTGGACTATCGGCTTCCAGTACCGGCAGGATTGGCTCGAAGGGGTCGCGATGGACCCGAGCGACCCGATCGAGTTCCTTCGACCGAATGAGCGCGTGCTGATGCAACTGGGTACAGGCCTCACCCCAGTCTGCCCGGGCGCGATCGATTTCCTGGAACGACACTAACCCCTTGATCGGCTTCAGCCTATCGGCCAATTCAGGCGTCTGACGCAACCACCCGGTCTTTTCACGGGTGAGTGCGGCAGCTACCTGAAGCATGTCGATTTCCCAGTTGGTATAGAAGCCACGTCGGCGCTCCCGCCACTGGATGTACCAGTCCCACACAGCGGGGAAGACCAAGTGTGCGAAGGACAATTCGGTCAGCCGCATACCAAAGCCCTGAACGGGGCCAGTTGGCTTTGCGGCCAGCGCCCCGAATAGCAAGCCCAGGTGTTCGACCTTCTGGGCTGCCGTCTCTTCTCCCCAGACGCCGTTGCGTTGGTAGCCGATGGTCGTCAGCGTCGAGGTCTTGAACTGTATCAGGCGGGCCATCTCTTCATCGAGCGCTGGTGGAGCATTGACACCACCACCCGTAAGGTCGGGATCAAGACCAGCGTGGGGATCGTCTTCATCAAGGTCCACCGCGTGCGCAGCCTCCCATCGGCGATGCGCAGATGAACCACAGGAGAAGCGCACCCCGTATCGGTTTTTGACGGCAGCGGCTTGGAAGCGCCGGTAGTCCGTAGAGCCCGAGATGACCTTCTCACGCACCCATTGCAGGATTTCTTCTTGCTCGGTCTCAGGACGGACGTCGAAGTCGTCCGGAAGGTGCCAGGCGAGCCTGCGCCGCTCAGATGTAGAGATCCCCGGCATCGACAGACCCGAGGTAGAACGCGAAGGATGCGGTAGCTTGGCTTTGAAATAACCTGATGGGAGCCGATACCGCGCCTCAATTCGCGTGAGCATATCAAGGCTTTCAGCGTTTCGTGGGGCTTTCGTCCCACGACGCCAAGCGTAAAGGGTGGTCTGGTGAAAGGATTCACCCGGCTGGATGATGGATGCCCACAGAGCGTAGCTTCCTTCACCGTGACGACGCATGTGCAGGTCCAAGGCCTCGTGAAAGGCATCCGGCTCATCCCACACATCCCAAAGAGCAGGTGGTGAATGCACACGCAGCTTCGGCTTAGGCCCTGTACGCTTTCTAAGCACTTTATTAGAGATACCGCTGGCCGATTCAATCGGATTATGCTCTGTTTTGGGATCAATTATAGGATCTCTGACCTCACCGCGACCCACCCTCTCACCAGTTCTTTTGCCCGTCCCGGACGCCGTAACATTCTTTCTTGGCCTCCCCGCACCAGTCGTCGGTTGAGAGGAGGAGATCGGTTTAGGCGCCTCTCTGTACGGCGCCCGTTCGAGTTCGCGTTTCAGCGCGAGTAGTAGCGGCGCCACACAGTCCTTTTTGGCGCGCAGATGCTCTGGCTCGATCCCGCATCTGGTAGCGATCTCGGTCCAAGCCCATCCTGTGGAAGCCATAGGCGGACGTTTTCCCGACCTGAAGCAGTCTACGAGGTATTTTTCGAGCCTTTCCACTTCGCGGGGCGGGAAGGCAGCGGCAGCGCGCTGGCGACAAAACTGAGCGATGATGCGGGGAAAACGAGCGTTAGGCCGATTGGGCATAAATATGAACTCAAAAGCGTTGCTGACCACACGGTCGCCGGTCAACAGGAGGAGCCGTTGATGGGGGATGTCGTGATGCCTTCGCAGCAGAGTGCCGCCAACAAACTTTCCTATGACATCGTAGAGTACAGACCCGACATCTGACCGTGTAAGCGCCTCTATTCCTAATCAGAAAACGATCAGATCCACCGGTGGAG